>VMSU01000197.1 GCA_013792005.1 Desulfobulbaceae bacterium | reverse complement strand
GCCGGCTCCAAGGGGTTGAGGGAAGAACTTATTGAGTACCGACAGTCGAATATTACTCCCAATTTTTCCGACCAGGCAAGGTGTATACTGCGCGATGAACTTCTGGAACGGTTGATAATCCTCAAGCCGACGACCAAAGACGAATTTTATAAAACAGTGTCCCTGGAGCTACGCGAGCAGACTGATGGCAAACAAATGCAGTATTTGGAAGATATTTTTGAGATTATTGATGCCTACGCTTAGACATAGCAATAGCCGATTTCATCTCAACGTTAGAATGAAGAGGCATCATAAGTGACGGCACTCAGCAGCAATTTCGCCCAACTCAAAGAGCATAATGAGCAACTCTTGCGTCTTGGCCTGCTTGCGGAGCGCTATTTTGCTGAGGACCCGAACACGTCGCTCCTCAAGCTGCGTCAGTTGACGGAGCTATTGGCGCAGCATGTCGCGACCCAGATCGGCGTTTACACTTCCTCAGATGAACCCCAATATGAACTGCTCCGGCGGTTGCAGGACCAGGGGATCATTTCGCGTGAGATTGCACAACTTTTTGGCGAAGTAAGGCGCGCCGGTAACGCGGCGAACCATGCCTTGGCTGGCGACCATCGCACAGCGCTTTCAGCTTTGAAGATCACGTGGCAACTGGGCGTCTGGTTTCATCGTACTTTCAAGGACCCCGCATTCAAGGCTGGAGCCTTTATCCCACCCAAGGCCCCAAGGGACGAATCCGATGATCTGCGCGATGAATTGGCGCGTCTCAATAAGGAGCTCGCGGACTATCGAGCCGCTCATCACGAGACCGCCCAGCAGCTCGAATCCACTGAGGCCAAGCTCCGTGAAGCTAAAGACGAACAGAGCTTCTGGGCGCAACTTGCTGAGGAAGAGGAACGTGCCAAGGCTGCATTGGCGGAGCAATTATCGGCATTACAGGCGCAAGCCGCAACCCAGCCTAAATCAACAGTTGCCGCCTTCCTTACTGCGGCCAATACCGCTGCCGCCGCGCTACATCTTGACGAGGCTGACACCCGCAAGCTGATCGACGAGCAACTGCGGCAGGCGGGTTGGACGGTCGATACACCAACGCTCAGATATTCTGCCGGCACTCGTCCCGAAAAAGGCAAGAATCTCGCCATAGCCGAGTGGCCAACTGCCAGCGGGCCAGCCGACTATGTATTGTTCGTCGGGCTTACGCCCATGGCCACTGTTGAGGCCAAACGTAAGAACACGGATGTCTCCAGCGCCCTACAACAGGCCAAGCGCTACAGCCGAGGCTTCACGTCCAGCGAAGAAACTTTATTGCACGCCGAGAACTGGGGATCCGAAAACGAATACCGACTGCCATTTGTCTTTTCCTCTAACGGTCGTCCCTTTCTTCGTCAGCTCTCCACCAAAAGCGGGGTCTGGTTCTGTGATCTACGCCGGCGGGACAACCTTGGCCATGTCCTGGATGGCTGGTACACGCCCGAGGGGCTGACTGCGCTCCTCAAGCGTGACGAGAGGCAGGCCGATGCACAGCTCAAGACAGAGCCCTTTAATTATGGTTTCCCGCTGCGCTATTACCAACAGGACGCCATCCAAGCGGCAGAAGCCGCTATCGCCCAAGGCCAGCGCGAGATGTTGCTTGCCATGGCCACTGGCACCGGCAAGACCAAGACCTGCATTGCCCTGATCTACCGGCTGCTCAAGACCCAGCGTTTCCGCCGCGTCCTCTTTCTGGTCGATCGCTCAGCCCTTGGCGAACAGGCCGCCAACGCCTTCAAAGACACGCGCATGGAGAGCCTGCAAACTTTTGCCGACGTCTTTGGCATCAAGGAGCTGGACGAACAGACTCCAGACACCGACACCTCCGTGCATATCGCCACGGTGCAGGGCATGGTGAAGCGCGTACTCTACGCCAGTGAGGGGGTCACCCCGCCAACTGTTGACCGCTATGATTGCATCGTCGTTGACGAGTGCCACCGGGGCTACCTGCTCGACCGCGAGCTCTCCGACACGGAGCTCTCCTTCCGCAGCTTCGAGGACTACATCTCCAAGTACCGGCGGGTGCTGGACTACTTCGATGCCATGAAGGTCGGCCTCACTGCCACCCCGGCCCTGCACACCACCCAGATTTTCGGCGTGCCGATCTACAACTACAGCTACCGAGAAGCGGTGATCGACGGTTACCTCGTTGACCACGAACCGCCGGTGCAGATCAAGACCAAGCTGTCATCAAATGGCATCAAGTGGGAGATTGGCGAGGAGGTGCAGATCTACGACTCACGCCGCAATCAGGTCGATCTCTACACCACCCCGGACGAGATCAAGGTCGATGTCGAGGGCTTTAACCGCAAGGTCATTACCGAACCGTTCAACCGCGTGGTCTGCGAATACCTGGCCCGAGAACTCGACCCTGCCTCACGCCAGAAGACCTTGATCTTTTGCGCCACCGACGCCCATGCCGACCTGGTCGTCGATCTCTTGAAACAGGCCTTCCGCGATCACTATGGAAGTGTCGAGGATGACGCGGTCATCAAGATCACCGGTACTGCCGACAAACCGCTGCAACTGATCCGCCGCTACAAGAACGAGCGCCACCCCAACGTCGCCGTTACCGTTGACCTCCTTACCACTGGCGTGGATGTGCCCGAAATCTGCAATATCGTCTTTCTACGCCGGGTGAACAGCCGCATCCTCTTTGATCAGATGTTGGGTCGTGCCACCCGCCTTTGTGACGAGATAGGCAAGGAGGCATTCCGTATCTTTGACGCCGTACGGATTTATGAAGATCTGCAGGACATCACCGCCATGCGTCCGGTAGTGGTCAATCCCTCGTTCACCTTCGGCCAACTGGCCGCCGAGCTCATCGGTGTCAGCGGCGACGAGGAACGCGCCCTGGTACGTGACCAACTCGTGGCCAAACTCCAGCGCAAGAAACGCCATCTCGACGAAACCGCTGCCCGTGACTTCGAGACCTGCGCTGGCATGCCGTTGGACGCCTTTGTCAAGAAGTTGCGCGCTATGCCACTTGCCGAGGTCGCTGCCTGGTTCACGGAGAACCCAGGGCTTAGCGAGATCCTCGATCGCAAGGGCGAGGGGCTCGGCCAACCCATGCTTGTTTCGAACCACCCGGACCAACTGCTCGGCACCGAACGCGGCTATGGCCAGGCGGAGCGGCCCGAGGATTATCTCAAGGCCTTTACCAAGTTCATCAATAGCCACATGAACGACATCCCGGCCCTGGTCACCGTCCTTACCCGGCCGCGCGAATTGACTCGCAAACAGTTGCGCGAGTTGGCCTTGGAACTGGACCGGGCTGGTTTCAGCGAGGCCAACATCGCCACTGCCTGGCGTGAGACGACCAACCAGGACATTGCCGCCCGCATTGTCGGCTACATCCGCCAGGCTGCCATCGGCGACGCCCTGGTTTCCTACGAGCAACGGGTGGACAACGCCCTGCATAAGATACTCGGCTCACGTCCCTGGACCACACCGCAGCGCCAATGGTTGCAGCGGATCGGGGCGCAGACTAAGGTCAATCTCATTGTTGACCGGGCAGCCCTTGATGATCCCGACTTGGTCTTTAAGCGCGAAGGCGGCGGTTTTGCAAGGCTTGACCGCATCTTCGATGGCGAACTGACCCAGGTGCTCGACACCTTCAACGATTCACTCTGGCAGACGGCTGCCTGACAAGGAAAAAACACCGTATGAGCACCATCACCCACGACATTGTCGCTAAACTTTGGAACCTCTGCAACGTCTTGAAAGACGATGGGGTCACTTACCACCAGTACGTCACCGAGCTGACCTATCTCCTCTTCCTCAAGATGACCAAGGAGACCGGCACCGAGGAGCAAATCCCCGCCGGCTACCGTTGGGACGACCTCGAAACCAAGGCCGCCCCCAACCGGTTGGAACATTATAAGATCACGCTCATTCACCTGGGCACCAATGGCTCCACCCTGGTGCAGGAGATCTTTGCCAACGCCAGCTCCTTTATCAAGAAACCAGCCACCCTCTCAACGCTTGTCGCCGAGATCGACAAGCTCGACTGGTACAGTGCGCGGCAGGAGGGTTTGGGTGACCTCTACGAAGGTCTGCTGGAGAAGAACGCCAGCGAAAAGAAGTCCGGTGCTGGTCAGTACTTCACCCCGCGCCCCTTGATCGACTGCATGGTGACGGTGATGCAGCCAGAGCTGACCGACATCATCCAGGACCCGGCCGCTGGCACTGGCGGCTTCCTCATCTCTGCCAATCGCTACCTTCGCGAGCACCACGAAATCGCCAGTCTCAGCGAGATCGAGCAGAAGCGTTTTTATACCAAGACCTTTTTTGGCATGGAGCATGTCCAAGATACCCACCGCCTGGCCTTGATGAACTTGATGCTGCACGGCTTGGACTCCGACCCGAAAGCCGCCGGTATCCGCTATGGTGACACCCTGTCACCCGAGGGCGAGGCCCTGCCCCGTGCTACCCTCATCCTCACCAATCCACCCTTTGGCACCAAGAAAGGTGGCGGGCTCCCCAGTCGCACCGACTTTACCTTCCCCACCAGCAACAAACAGTTCTGTTTCTTGCAGCACATCTTCCGGGGGCTAAGGTCAGGGGGGCGTGCCGCTGTGGTCCTGCCGGACAACGTGTTGTTCGAGGGCAATATTGGCCGTCAGATCCGCGCCGATCTCATGGACAAGTGCAACCTGCACACCATCCTGCGCCTGCCCACCGGCATCTTTTATGCCCAGGGGGTAAAGACCAACGTCCTCTTCTTCACCCGGGGAGAGACCGACAAGGCGAACACCAAGGAGGTCTGGGTTTACGACCTGCGGGCCAATATGCCGCAGTTCGGCAAACGCACCGTGCTTACCCGCGCCCATTTTGCCGAGTTTGAAGAGGCCTTTGGTAACGATCCGCTGGGTTCACCTGCAAGTTTAGCAAAGCGCCAGGAGACCGGTGACACCGGGCGCTTCCGGCGTTTTAGCCGTGAGGAGATCGCCGCCCGAGGCGACAGCCTGGACATTGCCTGGCTCAAGGACGATAGCGACACCTCAGGCGACGAATTGCCCGAGCCCGCCGTGCTAGCCCGCGAGGCCATGGAAGAGCTCGATGGCGCCCTGGAAGAACTGCGGGGGATTCTCGAAGAGTTGGGCGAGGTCGTGGAGGAGGAGATTGTCCCATGACCACCACCCCGCTTGATCTCGTTACCATCCCTGGTGCCGACGCCCTCCACAGCGAACTGCGCACCCTGATTGCCGCCAGCCGTGAGCGGTTGGCAGGTGCGGTCAATGCCGAACTCACCCGCCTGTACTGGCATGTGGGCGACCGTCTCCGCCGTGAGGTGCTGGGTGGCGAACGGGCCGCCTACGGCAGCAAGGTCATTGACCACTTGGGCTCCCGGCTGGTTGCCGAGTTTGGCCGAGGCTTCGAGGCCAAGAACCTGCACCGCATGGTCAAATTTGCCGAGCTCTTTCCTGACCCCGAAATTGTCGCATCGCTGATGCGACAATTGAGCTGGACCCATTTCTTGCAACTCCTGCCGCTCAAAGATCCCGAGACGCGGACGTTTTATGCAAGGGTCAGCGCCACCGAGGGCTGGAGTGTGCGTGAACTGCGCCGCCGCATCGAACAGAAGACCTTCGAACGCACCGCCGTGGCCAGCAGCCAGGGCGCTGGCATCAACCAGGCCCTGGCGCACACCGAAACCAGCGGCCGACTCAGCCCCGGCCTGGTCTTCAAGGACCCCTACTTTCTCGATTTTCTGGGTCTCAACCAGGGCTACGATGAGGCTGATCTGGAGTCCGCCATTCTGCGTCAGTTGGAGGCCTTCATCCTGGAGTTGGGGCGGGGCTTTGCCTTTGTCGAACGGCAGAAGCGCATGGTCATCGACGGCGACGACTTCTACCTCGATCTCCTCTTCTTCCACCGCCGCCTGCGCCGTCTGGTAGCGGTGGAACTCAAACTCGGCCGCTTCAAGGCCGCCCACAAGGGCCAGATGGAGCTCTACCTCAAGTGGTTGGATCGCTATGAGCGCCAGCCCGGCGAAGAGGCCCCCATCGGTCTTATCCTCTGTGCCGAGGCCAGCCGCGAGCAGGTGGAACTCCTGCAGATGCAGCAGGACGGTATCACCGTGGCCGAGTATTGGACCGAGTTGCCACCCAAGGAGGAGTTGGAGCGCCGCCTGCATCAGGCCTTGATCGAGGCGCGGGAGCGGCTGGCGGCCAGGAGGATGCTTATGGCGTTAGATCGTGAGGGTGATGTGATTGGGGAGGGGGAGGGATGAGCGAATTGCCTCTGAACTGGTGTGAAGTGCATCTCTGTGACATTGCGACAACTGTAAGTGGTGTTGGTTTTCCTCTACACTACCAAGGTGAAACGTCTGGCGCTCTTGGGTTTTACAAAGTTGGGGACATATCTCGGGCCGTATTGAAGCACGCAGGGCAACTTCATATTCCGCAACACTTTGTATCTCTTCGGGTCGCAGCGGAATTGAAAGGAAAGCCGATTCCTTCAGGAGCCACAGTGTTTGCCAAGATCGGAGAGGCTATCAAGTTGAATCGTCGTGCCATTGTCACTGATGAATGCTTGATCGACAACAACGTCATGGCAGTCAAAGCGTTCACCAAAGAGTCGGACCGGTACCTGTATATGTTTTTGCGAACACAGGATTTTACTGAGCTGTCTCGCGCTACGACAGTTCCATCACTTCGAAAGGGAGACATTGAAAGCCTTGTTGTCCCCCTCCCTCCCCTCAACGAACAGCAGCGCATCGCCGACAAGCTCGATGCGGTCCTGGCGAGGGTGGACGCCTGCCACGAACGCCTCGACCGTGTGCCTGCCATCCTCAAACGCTTCCGCCAAGCCGTCCTCAGCGCCGCCACTTCCGGCAGGCTGACGGAGGAGTGGCGGGAGGTAAAAAAACCTCAATCGATAGGTACCAGCAGAGGAGCTGGGCTATTTGATATTCCTGAGTGTTGGACATGGACTCTGATTGACTCAATTGCAGAGGTGAAGGGGGGGAAACGTTTGCCCAAAGGAGAAAAACTCGTGATGGAAAACACAGGGTTCCCTTACATCAAAGCTGGGCAATTGAAAAAAGGGACTGTCCAAAAGGATATCCAAGAGTATTTGCCACCAAATATTCAAAAATTGATTAAGCGTTACATCGTCAATGATGGCGATGTGTATATAACGATTGTGGGGGCTTGTATCGGGGATGTTGGAGTTATTCCTCTCGAATACGACAATGCAAATCTCACGGAAAATGCCGCAAAAATATGCAATTTTAAGAACGTAGCAAATGACTATCTTGCCTTTTGGTTACGATCTCCTGTCGCGCAGAATCACATAGATTTTCTAGTGAAATCAGGCGCTCAGGGAAAGTTGGCGCTAATGAGAATTAAGGAAATACCAGTTCCTTTGCCAACCCTAGAGGAACAGCAAGAGATCGTCCGCCGCGTCGAAGCCCTCTTCGCCTACGCAGACCGCCTGGAAGCCCGCTACGCCACCGCCCGCGCCCAAGTCGAACAGCTCACCCCGTCCCTCCTTGCCAAGGCCTTTCGCGGCGAACTGGTGCCGCAGGATCCTAACGACGAACCGGCTAGCCTGCTGCTCGAACGTATCCAAGCATTTCGCGCGGAGCAGGCGTCTAAACCGAAACAACGAAAAACTGTGAGGAGACCCAAAGTGACGACACTCTCAACAGAGACACTCAGAGCAATCATTGAAAGTCTTCCGGCACCCAGTTTCACCTTTGATGAACTGCGGAGCCAGGTGTCTGCCGATTATGAGACGTTAAAAGACCTCGTCTTCAAATTGTTGACTGACCCGAAGTCAGGCATCAAGCAAGTCTTTGATGTGCCGACCAGTGAAATGCGATTCCAGCGAGTGCGGACATGAAGCTACTCCGGGTGCATATCATTGCGGCCAAGACCTGCGGGGGGCTGCTTGATGGCATGGATATTTGGTTTCGGAGCCCAACGGTCGAACCCACGAGTTTCGAACCGCTTTGCCTGGTCGGGCCGAATGGTGCCGGCAAATCCCAATTCCTGCAAGTAGTGGCCGAGATCTTTCAATCCATCTTTCATGCGACCGTCGACAAAGAAGAACGGCAGGAAGGCAATTCGCACCTCCAGTTCGAAATCGAGTATCTGATCAGACCGAAAGACGGCAATCAAGCTGTCCATGTGCGGGCCACCCGTCTGGCGCAGGGTAAGCGGAAACACGGAGTTGTTATCAGCAAGAAACTAAATGGTGAGTGGATCGAGTGTGACCTCCAGGCACCAGCCACACTTACCTTGCTGCCGTTAAAAATTGTTGGCTACACCTCGGGTGACAATGAAACATTGAGTCTTCCTTTCCTGCTCAGCCGAAGTGGCTATGCCGATGAAGTCGGACGCCGTGCCTTGGAAGAGCACGCCGACTTGGAAGCCGTGCCCGATACGCGGTTGATGTTGATCGACTACGGCACTCACCTGGAAGTGCTGGTCGCCAACCTGCTGCTGGGCACGGACGATGCCCGTGCAGCACTGTTACAGGAAGCCCGGCAAGATAATATCCATTCATTCCGCTGCATCGTCCAGCTTGCACATCGCGTAATATCAAAAGTGCCGAGGCGGCGCCAATCCGTGACAGCACGCAAAGGCATTCAGCTGACTGCCGAGCTGGAAAAGTATCTCGACCAGCTTCGGCGTTGTTCAACCTGCTACCACCATGAAGAAAGGACTGACACCTACATATTCGACTTTCTGGTGGATGAGCAGACGACCTTAGCCTTCCGCCATTTTTGGTCAAGTGCTCTTGACTTGTATGTGGCGTTTCATAAGCTGGCGATGCTGAATGATTTGGCCATCCCGAGGACTACCAGGAATCGTTTCAAAAAGGAGACCCAGTTGCGTCGTTTTGCCTCCCGACTGCCAGAGCCGCAAGACGAGGACAAGGTCTTCCGGTTCGAGCGAGTGGCCTTCAACGCCAGCGACAGCAAAGAGATTGTCGACTATGTGTCCCTATCCGATGGCGAACACCAACTGGTACAACTGCTTGGCACACTGTGTATGGTGTCGTTTCCTGGCGTCCTGTTCTTGCTCGATGAGCCTGAGTCACACTTCAATCCCCAATGGCGTGTCAAATTCACGTCCCGGCTGTTGGACCTGCCAACGATTGATGGCAAGCGTCGCGAAAAAGAGAGCGATGTCTCGCAACAGGATTGCCTGTTGACCACGCATGCCCCGTTCATCGCCTCGGATACTCCGCGAGATCGTGTATTCATCTTCCGCAAAGATTTGGATGACGGGAAGGTCAAGGTGAAACGGCCGGATATTGAGACCTACGGAACCACCTTTGACTCCATTCTCGAAGAATGTTTCGACGTACGCCCACCGATTTCGCAAATCCCCAGAGAAGAGATCGCCGAACTTATGGAGAGCGACGATCCAGGCACAATTAAAATGGGCATACAGCGACTGGGACAATCGGTTGAGAAGGTGTTTCTGGCGGATCGCTTACGTCAGGTGATGAAAAAGGACGAAGCGTAGTATGTTTTTTGGATATCCGATTGCCGCGACGGCCGAAAATTGGCTGCACGAGTGCCTTGTGGAGATGGTGACTACAATTCACGCGGATCTTGATGCCGGTGGACCTGCCCGGGCTTGGCCAGATATTATCCCAGCGGCCTATCGAGATGCGTTGAGAGCTCGCACCGGTTTGCGAGATCGGTTGGAGGCTTATCGTATCGCAGCAACAGCATTGACAGCCGGCCAAAGACAGCAAATCGCAACAGGTATTGTCCAGCAAAACCGGATAAGCGAACTGTGTTGTTGTGTGGAAGACTGTGAAGACTTAACCCAGATGCCTGTATCGTGCCGGGCTCCAATAGAGAACCTGTTCGATTTCTCGTTCACTCTATTGACCGGCCTCGGTATCCGTGATCGACACTACGAGTTGATATACAATGGAACTCAATATCACGTCTGTCCTTTCTGTGGCTGCGAATATTTTGACGCTCCCGGAGCCCCTCGGGAAGATTTGGACCATTACTTGCTGAAAAGTCGCTATCCATTTGCGGCGGCAAATCTTCGTAACTTGGTGCCAATGGGAGCGAGATGCAATGAAAGATACAAGCTGGCTCAGGATATTCTCCGTGATCCTGGCGGCAACCGGCGGCAGGTTTTTGATCCTTATGTTGATAGGAATATCGCAATTCGTTTAGATAATTCGATTCCCTTCGCAGGAGCAGATGGGAAAACCCCATCATGGGTAATTGAGTTTGATCCTAACTCTCCGGAGTGTTCAACTTGGGACGATGTATTTCACATCCGCGAACGTTTCCAACGAGATGTGCTCGATCGGTCCTTCTCTCGTTGGCTAAAGGAGTTCTCTGCCTGGTTCAAAAAATGTATAGCTGTCGCGGCACCTGACGCGGGAACCGTGCGGTCAGCAATACTCACTTACTCTGAGGATATGGCGCTCCTAGGGCTGAACGCACGCGAGTTCCTCAGGGCTCCAGTGTTTCAAATGCTCTACCTTCGTTGTGAAGGCGGTGATGACCGGCTTAACACATTCATGATTGAACTTGTTTCTATGAACGAGGCTAACTGATGGCAATCTGGCTTATCCGCGCCAATGGATGGAAGCCAGGGACGATCACGGCGATCGCCCAGGCCACATCTGCCGTTCCAGAATCTGCTGGCGAAGCCTTTGCCGACGCCATCATCGAACAGGCCGTAGTTGTCGAATATTTCTTAGGAGAAACGAATGGATATTTCACCGGATAAGCAGAATATCGATCAGGTCTTTTCCAATACCGTATACCGGATCGATTTTTATCAGCGTGACTATAAGTGGAATCACGAGCCGGTAAAACGGTTGTTAAGCGATATTTTTTACAAATTTGAGGAAGAGTATATAGAGAACATCCGGATCTGGACGCCAGCAAGGAAGCGGTTGCGGCGCATTACCCCTGGTACTATCTGAACACCTATGTCACCAACACCATTGACGGGCGGGTGTACGTGGTCGATGGTCAGCAGCGGCTCACTACCCTGACGCTTTTCCTGATCAAGATGAAGCATCTTGCAGAAAAATACGAGTCCAAGGCCGTGCCCTGGCTGGGGCAGAAAATTGCTGGGCACAGCGGGTTTGAATTGGATTTTTGGATGAATCATGTCCGGCATATCAAGGTGCTGGAAGCCCTCTACGAGGATGACAACGACCTGAAGGGCATAGATACTTCCAGTGGGATCACTGCCGTTAACCTGGTCAGCAACTATCAGGTGATCAGTGACCATCTTGAAACAAGCCTCAATACCAAACACAAATTCGAGACGTTTACCTTCTATTTCCTGCTGCGGCTGGTTTTGATCAATCTCTCGGTGGAACAAACTGACGTGCCGATGGTTTTCGAGGTAATCAATGACCGTGGTGTACGCCTGAAGCCCTATGAAATACTCAAAGGGAAACTTCTTGGTCAGATCGACAAGATTGAGATGGACAAGGACGACTACAACGGCAAGTGGGAAGCCCAGGTTACCCAGGTAAACCAATTCAGCGATGACGAAATCGACAACTTCTTTCGATATTTTCTCAAGGCCAAATTCAGTTCGACCCGTAAAGACGGGCAGCGTTTCGATGGTGATTACCACCGGGAAATGTTCAAGCAGGATATGCTTACCCAGCTCAACCTGGAGCACGACCCAACATCCGTCAAGGCATTCTTGAAAAACACCTTTCGTTACTATTCGAATCTTTACAGCAAGGTCTGGACTCTGGCGACAAAGCTGGATGCTGATTCGCCATGGGTGTTTTTCAACCGACTCAATGAAATGGACGGGCAATTTCTGCTCATCCTTTCGGCCTGTAAACTTGATGACGTGGAAGAGGATGAAAAAATCCTGTCGGTTTCTCGCGAACTGGATCGCCTCTTCACGTTGCTCCAATTACAGAACAGCTATGATAGTAACGATTTTGCCGTAAAACTCTTCCAGATTTCGAATGAAATACGAGAAAAAAGCGCCGGTGATATCAGGCCGGTTTTCGAGAGATTTTTGCTCAAGACACTCAGTGACCGCCGCGCCGTTCCGGTTGATCAGCCTTTCAATTATTCCTATTTTAAGAATGCTTCTATCGAACACCTTAACATCCGATTCATCCGCTATTTCTTTGCTCGGGTGGATTCGTACCTGGCCGATGGCATGAAAGTTGGAATGAAGCACTCCATGGCTGATCTCGTAACGAAGAGAGGGGATGTGAATGGATTTCACGTTGAACACATCCTGTCGCGTAACGACAACAACTTTGCCCTTTTCAACAACGACAAAGAAAAGTTCGAACAAGAGCGTAACCGACTGGGAGGGATTCTGTTATTGAAGGGGAAAGACAACATTTCTAGCAGCAATGAGGCCTACGCGCAGAAGCTGAAAACCTACGCCAACACGCTTTATTGGAACGAAACCCTGCGTGAAGACAGTTACAAGACCAAGCTCGATTTCAAGGCGTTTAAGGAACAGAACGACCTTGATTTTCACCATGTGCCAAACTTTGGCCCTGACGAATTAGAGTATAGACAGAAGCTCTTGTTTGACCTTTCAAGCCTGATCTGGCAATAGCCGACGGAAGCAGAGATCTGGTTTTGAAGAATGACTCTGAGGGAGAAATGACCCGGTATGAAGATTGAAGTTTACTGTGATGAAGCCTATCCCGATCTTTTTTCCTCTAAAGATAAACAGGCGAAGTATCTCTTCATTGGCAGCCTATGGCTGAAAAGCGAAGACCGGGAACGTTATAAACAGGCAATCCATGTTCTTCGGAATCAGCATAAAATTGGTCCAGAGTTTAAATGGAATAAAGTGTCACCGTCCAAACTCGATTTTTACAAAAGCCTGATTGATTGGTTTGTCGAGCAGGGTGATGATCTACGGTTTCGTTGCATCGCCATAGACAGTGGGCAGGTGGATTTACTTAAATATCATGAAAATGACCAGGAGCTTGGTTTCTATAAATTTTACTACCAAGTGATTAAACATTGGATTCATGATCTCAACGAATATCAAATTTTCTGTGATTATAAAAGCAATCGCCGGCGGGACCGTCTGCAGGTTTTAAAACGCTGTTTGGATTATGCGAATTTGTCGGCGACCATCTCAACAGTACAGGCAATCCGTTCTGAAGAGTCTGTTCTTATTCAGTTGGCCGACTTGTTGGTCGGAATCGTCTCAGCAAAATTTAACAAGAAATTGGTAGCCGGGTCGTCTAAAACTGAGCTTGTTAAGCATTGTGAGTCTGGGCTTTGCAAGTCCATTTTGCCAACGGGTTTATGTGAAAAGAAATTTAATTTCTTTCGGATAAATTTTGGAGGCGTTTGGTAACCGATGCCTTACCCTCCGTTGGTTACTTGTCTAACAGAAGCCGAATACCAGGTGCATTTTGAGAGAATGTATTGTAGAGGGCCGATAAATACCTTTGATGGGATAGCTGTCCGATTTAATAAGAGAGATTTTCTCCATGCTTTTTTCGAATCGGTTTATGCTAAAGATGATACTTTTTCGATACCACGCGCTGAACGTATTGAGTGGATAAGGGCTACGCTACAAGACCCAGATAGCGACCGGTATGTGGGCTGGGATAGCAGTAAGAAACGATATGATAATAATAGAAGGGTGACCGTGGTAAAAGGGGATTATGTGGTTGTTATTGCAATTAAGTCCAACGGTAGCGGCCGATTTATAACTGCCTATGTTGCTGACAGTGGCAGGACTATAAGTATGATTCGGAAAAGCCCGAAATGGGCAAAAAAAACCCGCTGATTTGCCAGGCTGGCTCAGCGGGGGGCCTTTATAGGTTCTGTTACCACTGGTAAAGAACTATTTTCACTCTAATACTTTGATAAGCGTATTTCAACTCCAATCTACATAAATTAGTCGGTTCTGGAAAACAACTTTCCAAAACCGACTCTTCCCAACTCAGCCACGAGTACAGCCGATTTTTTCGGCGCACCGCCGTTACGTGACATCACAGGCTTACGCCAAAAGACTACCATGAGGGATGTCTTGCCAGCATCATAGGAATCGCCTGATTCAACATAGTGACAATATCGTTACGTTAAGTTTTTCTGGCTGCCACTGGAGAATTTGGCATGAGGTTAGCCCGAAATTTTCCCACACGATATTCCAAAGACTTTTGGGGGGAGTGAGCGGCATGACCAAACAGAAATCCGAAGAGCCCAAAAAAGACGAAAGAAGGCAATGTGTGGGGGATAGTGTGGGGGACAGATTTTTAGACAACAAAAAAGGCCTTCAAGGAAAACCCTGAAAGCCTTACTGTTGTTACTTGGCGTCCCCAACGAGATTCGAACTCGTGTCGCCGGCGTGAAAGGCCGGTGTCCTGGACCTGGCTAGACGATGGGGACTGATAAGTTTGGTGGGTCGTGCGCGACTTGAACGCGCGACTCTCTGCTTAAAAGGCAGATACTCTACCGACTGAGTTAACGACCCCGCCTCACAAGCTGCACATAAATACAGTATGCATCCCCCCATGTCAAGTATGTTATTTTGAAAATATAATTTTTTTATCTCTCGATTCAGGCACCGAACCCCTCTTACCACAATAACTCTTGTCGGCGCCCTCAAGGTTTGCTATATCTTGAGGGCATAATTCCATCCAACTCTAAACCCTTCCCTCACCCCAACCTGTAGCCGTGGAAATCGTATGGGACTCTTGTCAAACTCAGGTACTTTTGTTCGTTTCGCCGTTGAAGGTGAGATGCCGGAAAATTTTTGGGAGTTCGCCGCTGAGCGGATCGCGAGCAACGCCTTCAAAGATATCGATGATAATTTCGAAGAATATTCCATCGGCTGGGTATCGGTAATGAATATGTTCGACTCCGAATTCTCCTATGCCTCTCATGCCATCGGCGACTATATCGTGCTATCAATGCGAATCGATGAACGTAAGGTACCTTCGGCGGTGCTGAAAAAATTCTGCATGAAGGAAGAGGAGCGGGTCAGAAAGGAGAAGCAGGTCCCCAAACTCTCCCGAGGAAATCGGCTCGAGATCAAAGAGAACATCAAACTGATGCTGACCAAAAAAGCGTCGCCAATCCCGGCAGTCTATGACCTGTGTTGGAATCTGGCCAACAACACGATCCTCTTTTTTTCCACCAGCGCCACCGTCCATGCCGCGATTGAGGACCTTTTCAAGGAGACTTTCGGCCTGCATCTGGTACTTCAAGTCCCCTATCTGGCAGCAGCAGATCGGAAG
>VMSU01000196.1 GCA_013792005.1 Desulfobulbaceae bacterium | reverse complement strand
GGGCGCAGGATGTCTAGGATGGCTTTGATTTTGGTTGGGCTGCCAGTCACTTCCACGGCATAACTCTTGGGGCTGACATCAACAACCTTACCCCGAAAGATATCGACCACGCGCAGGACTTCAGCCCGGGTAGTTGCCTCGGCCTTGATTCTGATCAAGGCCATCTCCCGTTCTACAAATTCGTGTTCGCTCATGTCCGTGACCTTAATCACGTCAATGAGTTTATGGAGTTGCTTGGTAATCTGCTCGATGATGGCGTCATCACCTCTGGTGACTAACGTCAGGCATGAAACCTCGTCCTCCAGAGTGGGGGCCACCGACAGGCTTTCAATGTTGAAGCCGCGGCCACTGAACAGTCCAGTAACCCGGGAGAGGACCCCGGGTTTATTTTGCAATAATACCGATAATGTATGTCTCATGTCGTTACCTTAGATCCGGCGAGCCGGAATAATTTTTTTGCGATCAGCCATTGCCAGAAGGCGAGTTATTCTTATTTGTCTTGGGCAGCTTTTGGATTCTTTATACCAGCAGCATTTCGGTCGTGGCCTTGCCTGCAGGGACCATGGGGTAAACACCTTCTTCCCGGCTGATTACGAAGTCCATTATTACTGTGTTGTCGGTCGCCAATGCCTCTTTGATGACATCTTCAACTTCACTGGGTTTGGTTGCTCGCAGACCGACCGCACCGTACGCTTGGGCTAGGAGAACAAAGTCAGGCGCCACATCTAAGACGGTGGCAGAGTACTGCTTATTGTAGAATAATTCCTGCCACTGACGAACCATGCCGAGGTAATTGTTGTTGAGAATGGCGATTTTTACCGGGCAACGATATTGTCTGGCAGTTGCCAGTTCCTGGATATTCATCTGGATGCTGCCGTCACCGGCAATGTCGATGACGACTTTGTTTGGGGCGGCCATCTGGGCGCCGATGGCGGCTGGAAAGCCATATCCCATAACACCCAAGCCCCCGGAGGTCATCCACTGGTTAGGCTTGTCGAATTGGTAGAACTGAGCTGCCCACATCTGATTTTGGCCGACTTCGGTACAGATAATGGCATCGCCGCCAGTTAGTTCGTGAAGTTTCTGGACCACGAATTGGGGTTTGATGACGTCAGTCTCTTCAACATAACCAAGCGGATGAGCAGTCTTCCACTCTTTGATCTGGCTCAGCCACGGCTCATGTTTAGCTGTCATGTCTTTGCTGCTGACATCTGTGGAGATATCAAACCACTTGTTCATGTCCGCAAGGGCTTTTTTGCAGTCGGCAACGATGGGTACGTGCACTTTGACGTTTTTACTAATCGAAGCCGGATCAATATCAATATGGATGATCTTGGCATGGGGTGCAAAGGCGGCGATCTTGCCGGTAACCCGGTCATCAAAGCGAGCGCCAACGGCTATCAGCATATCGCAATTGGCCACTGCCATATTGGCGTAGTAGGTGCCGTGCATTCCTAGCATGCCCAACGACAGAACATCGGTCCCGGGGAAGCCGCCGAGACCCATCAGGGTCATGGTGACGGGAATATTCAGTTTCTTGGCAAGTTCAGTAACTTCGGCGCTGGCCTTGGATGCGATGATGCCGCCGCCGATGTAGAGAACTGGTCTGTTGGCCTTGAGAATTTCACGGCAGGCTTTTTCTATCTGACCTGGGTGGGGCTCGTAGGTGGGTCGATAGGTCCGCAGCTGGATCGGTTGAGGATCAGGGAATGTCAGTTTGCTGGCCATTACGTCCTTGGGGAGGTCGACCAGTACTGGGCCTGGGCGGCCGCTGCGGGCAATGTGGAATGCCTCGCGAATCGTGGGGACCAGATCCTTGACATCTTTTACCAGGTAGTTGTGCTTGGTGCATGGACGGGTGATGCCGACGATGTCAACTTCCTGAAAGGCATCATTGCCAATAAGGCTGGTTGGCACTTGTCCGGTGAAAACTACGATCGGGATTGAGTCTAGATAAGCGGAGGCAATGCCGGTAACCGTGTTGGTTGCTCCTGGTCCAGAAGTGACGAGGGCTACGCCGACATCACCTTTAACCCTGGCATAGGCATCAGCGGCATGAACTGCTGCTTGTTCGTGCCGTACCAGGACATGGGTGATTTCTTTCTCGTGCTTCATCAACTCGTCGTAAATATCGATGACCGCCCCGCCAGGGAAGCCAAAGATACAGTCCACATTTTGTTCCTTCAGGCATTTCATTAAGGCCTGAGCGCCTGTTATCTGCATAAATCTTGTCCCAAGTAGCAATGATTAAAAGTTATTAGACTCTTCGTCCACTGACGATGGGCCTGTTTATTTTTTGAACGATACTAGTGAGTCTGATAAGTATAGCCGCAATCCAAAAGATGTCAACTATGTTGTAATATCTCGAATCCATTTTCTCTCATAGCCATGATCTTTGACAAGAGGTTAACCGATGCCTTTTATTGATAAATCGTGTAGCTACTCAGGTTAGCACAACTACTACACAGGTTAACGGTAATCAGTTATCGGTTTATGGTTAAAAGAATCATGGTTAGTCATAAATCATCGCATGATACTCAATGTCAGTGTGTACTCATCTATTGGCAGAACTCTATCCTCGTCAACTGTTAACCGTAAATCGACAACCTGAGCAGTTACTAAATCGTCACGTTATTTGTTGGTGAGATTGGGTCAGAGTCGAGGCGAGTGGGGGAAGATTCCGGCGTTAAATCCTCTGGTTAAAAAATCTCGAACAGCGGCTATCCCTTCTTGTCCAAGATCTAATGAAAAATCGTTAACATAGAGTGCGATATGGTTGGCAGTGACTTGGTCGTCAATTTCCTGCGCGTGGTTTCGTATGTATAAGGAGGCCTGGGCTGGGTTTGCATGGGCAGAGCGAAGGCTGTTACGGATAGCAGTTTCGAGTGCGGCAATGAGTTTATGTCCCAATGAGCGGCGAACTGCAATCCCGCCTAGAGGGATGGGGTGCCCGGTGGTTTTTTCCCACCAGGAGCCAAGGTCGGTGACTAACCGAAGGCCGTAGCGAGGGTAGGTGAAGCGGCTCTCGTGGATAATAACTCCGGCGCTGACATCGCCGGCAGCAACTGCCGGCATGATTTGGTCAAAGCGCATGGCAATAAGCGTCTGACATTCGGGGTAGCACAGGCGCAGGAGCATGGCTGCTGTGGTAAAGTGGCCCGGGACGGCGATGGTTTGCTTAGTGAGTTTTGATGGATCGATCTCGTCCCGACTGATCAACAAGGGCCCGCAACCACGACCGAGGGCGGCGCCGGCCATGAGCAGGGTGTATTGATCAAGGACATGGCCGAGTGCGTGGAACGAAAGTTTGGTTATATCAAGTTTTGCTTTCATTGCCCATTGATTCAAGCTTTCTACGTCAGCAAGAACTGGAGGCTGAATGAGGAATCCTGGCGTGGGGATTAGACCGGAGACTAAAGCATGGAAGATGAACGTATCGTTGGGGCAGGGCGAAAAGCCGAGGGATAATGGCTGCTGAGCTGTCATTGATTCAACTCCGGCAGCAGGCAGCTCAAGGCTTCGGCGCAACGTTGGCTTGCTTCAGCCAGACGCCAGGCGCTGAGGGCGCGATTCACCACCATATTGCTGATGGCGCGGATCTCCAGGCAGGGGAGGTGGAATTCCTGTGCTGTTCTGGCTACGGCGGCGCCTTCCATGTTTTCGCAGAGGGCGCAAAATCGTGACCTCAGCTCTTCTCCCCGGGATAAGGTGCCGCTGACCGCCATTACTGAAACGAATGGCCCCGACCATGGTTGGATTCCGTTTTTTTGCAGAGTGGCTTTGGCTCTGGTCAGCAGCGTGGGATCTAAGGGGAAATGGGTTGGGACCAGGATGGTATCAAAAGGGTGGATTCCGTCACTCTGCAAGATCCCGACATCGGCCAGGTCTTCTGTTTCTGCCAAGCAGATGTCAAGGAGGTCTGGACCGGCCCCGACAAAGGCTCCCGCTACGCCGCAGTTAATAATGGCTTGGAACGAGCCGCTGTGATGGGCGAGAAATCGTGTGAGATTGACAGCGCTCTCCAGCCAGCCAATCCCCGCGACAAAAGAGGTCCACCCTGATCTGCCGGTTAGGTGTCGGGTGATTGGTGCCATCTCTTGTTCTGTAGCCGTGACAATCAGAAACATAGGGGGCCAAGGGGAGAGTTGCTGGGGGGTAGAGATTGATTGGTGCAGTTACAGTGAGCCGTTTTAGCAGGCGCAGAGACCTTTGATGGTGTTGTCTGGGTTTAAATTAACGATGGCAGGCCGGAAGTTGACCAGTTCTTCCTCAGGATACAGGGCATAACTGACGATGATGATCAGATCTCCAACCAGCCCTTTCCTGGCTGCCGCGCCATTTAAGCAGATATGTCCAGAGCCGGGCTTGCCTTCAATGACGTAGGTGTCAAAGCGTTCACCGTTATTGATGTTGTAAACCTTTATCTTTTCGAAGGGGATCAGCCCCACTGCGTCCATCAGGGTCCGGTCAATGGTCAGGCTGCCTTCGTAATTCAGGTTGGCCTCGGTAATGGTGGCCCGGTGGAGTTTCGATTTTAACATGTAGCGCTGCATGAAGTTATTCCTCTGGGATCAGATGGTCATTGTCAATCAGTCTGGTTGAGCCGATTTTAATTGCCATGGCCAGGATTGATTGATGATCGGTCTTAGTTTGTGGAGCGAGATTGCTTTCTTGGACAATGGTAAGGTAATCGATTGTTACTGCTGGGTCGGTGGTAATTTGATCCCGCAACCGGTCAAGGATTATGCAGCAGTCCGTCATTCCTTGAGTAACCCATTGTCGCGCACTGGTCATCGCTTTGGTGAGGCAGAGGGCGGAACTTCGTTCAGTAATGGTCAAATAACGGTTTCGTGAACTTAAGGCCAGGCCGTCTGCGTCGCGGACAATAGGGTGGCCGATGATGTCGATGTCGAAATTCAGGTCCCGAACCATGGCCTTGATTGCAGCGAGTTGCTGCAGGTCCTTCTTGCCAAAGAGCGCCACAGTGGGTTTGACACTATTGAAAAGCTTGGCCACCACCGTGGTTACTCCGGTGAAATGCCCCGGCCTTGTGGCTCCGCACAGACCGTCGGTCAGTCCCTGGACTGCGACAGAGGTGGTGAAGCCTTCGGGGTAGAATAGTTGTGCCTCTGGAGCGAACAGAACGCTGGTCTTGAGAGCTGATAGGATTGCGCAGTCGTTGTCAAAGGGACGCGGGTATCGGGAGAAATCTTCGTTTGGGCCAAATTGGAGGGGGTTGACAAAGATCGACACCACAACTTCGTCCGCTCGGCGCGCAGCCTCATTGATAAGGGCTTGATGGCCCTCATGCAGGCAGCCCATGGTTGGGATCAAGGCAATTGATGCGCCTGCCTTGATCCGCTGGTTGGACCAGGCGGTCATGGCGGGCACGGTGTTGATTATTTCCATGGCGAGAGGGTAACAACCCGGATTATTGTTACTTTTTCTTGGTCAGGGTGTGGACCTTGTTTTGTGCCCACTCTTTGGTGGGGCCATCTTTAGTCTCCGGAAGATCAATGTATGACTGGTATTTGGTGCGGGCTTCATCCGGCGTGCCTTCAATCTCGGCGATTCTGGCAAGTCCCAACATTGCCTCTCCGGCGAACCCTTTGATCTCGGCTAATTTCTGGTATGTTGCTTTGGCTTTGGCTTGATCTTGTAAATTCTCGTATGCCTGAGCCAGATTGAATTGAGCTAAAGGGAAGAGTGGGTTTTCTGCAGATGTTGAAGCAAGTGTTGATTCGTAGAGAGAAGCAGCCTCTTGAAAGTTCCCCTCCTTAAATGCCAGGTGACCTTGTTCGATTATTCCCCACAGACCACTGCCACGGGTACCATACTTGGCAGAAAGGGCCTTGAGTTGGGTGATACGTTGATCATTATCAACCCTCATCGCTTGGTACAACATATCTGCTGAGCGATTTCGTTGCGTGTTCGTATATTTTCCATATCCTTCCCAGCCAAGGATTGCAATAATCGTCACAGCCAGCACAATCTGGATGGTTTTGCTGTTTTCACGGAGGAACTTGATTGCCTCCGGTGGCAGGTTCAACTCTTCAAGGATGGCTCGTTTGTCCTGAGCCATAGTGTCGGCATGTTTTTTTGAAAACACGGAATGTTCGGTCATGCTTATTCCTCTTTTTGCACCATGTTGGGCTTGCGGAATCCTGTCAAGAAGGGACTTCGTGCCAGCGGGGTTTGTTGCGTTATTTGGGGAGATGATGTGTCGGAAAACAGCTCTTAAACATACCCCTTTCAGTGTAATGATCACAACAAAAAAATGGATGAAGAGTAGAAAATTAACCTTGCCTGTTCGATGCCAGGGTCTTTCCGTTGTTGACGGTGCGATTTTATTAATGGATATGAATTGCAACTAGACTAGCAGGAAACTAATATTAGTTGGTAGTAGTGCCTATTTGTTGAAAGGATGAATGGGAGTATATTGTCTGGATCAAGATAAAGTGCGTCGGTGAAATTTCAATAAATGGGCAGCTCATGAAAAGAAGAGCAATAGCAGTAGTGTTGGCGGTTTTTTTAGGAGGGGGGACTGCTCGGGCGTCAGTAATCGATCCCCCGCATGACCAGACAAATGGAATCTCATGCGGAACTTGTCATACCTATTCGATGTGGTGGCAATATTCGCCGGTAGATAATCTGCCCGATCTTACCTATGGCGCCATTGTTAACACCCTGTGCATGACCTGTCATGATAACTCTGGTTCAGCTCCTGCTGTGGTCGGTCATAGCGCCGCCGCCATAGGTTCCGCCAAATATCATGACGGTCTCTGGACTGAGGGCTGCACGGTCTGTCACGATCCTCATCTGCAGAGCCAGCTTAGCTATGCGGCAACTGATGGCGATCAGCTGTATATCACTCGCGGGACTATCGTCAGTGTCTTTTCTGACGCCGATACTACTACCTTTGAGTATCGACTTGACCGTGCCGTTTCGCCGGCGTGGCAGGATACCGCCTCTTGGTCAGCAAAAACTGGTTCGGGACGTGGTTTGCATGTGGTTATCGATGTCGGTGATAATTTGATGGTCTTTGAAATCATGTCAGTCCAGGAGGTGCCGGATACCCTCATTACGGTTAGAGGCAACTTTGATCCATCCATGGCCGGTAAGTCTTTTGGTCTAATTTATGGGCAGCTCATCCGGAATCAGGTGCAGATTCCGAGCGGGGCGCGGAGATCAGTGAAATTTTTTGATGCAGCAACCCTGTTTACGGCTCAGGACGGCACACCGTTGGCCGGCGGTCCGGTTGATCTGAGGCCGGATCAGTTGGAGCCGCAAGGAATCTGCCAGGTGTGCCACACGGAGACCAAGTATTATCAGCCAGCCTCTGGCGGTCATTTCCAGGAGCCATGTCGGAAGTGTCATCAGCATGAGAGTGGGTTTGGTCACGCCGGTAGTGGAGCCACCGGCACAGGGTGTGAATCCTGCCACGGCCATGACAGTGGTTGGGGAGGTAACGGTCAGTTGGGAAAAGGCACGTATCAAAGCCATTCTACCCATACGGAAAATGATGCCGATGATTTGCGAGGGCCACAGCTTGCCTGTGATTCTTGTCACAACACCGCCATGTTCCCTTCCTTTAAGTCTGGAATCGATGCCAATGGCGACGGTCGAATAAGCCTTGCTGAAACCGATGTCTGCAACAGTTGTCACAGTCCTGATGGTCCCTTTGACGGGGTGAATGATTCTGTGGTCGGAGCCAAAGCCAATTGGCGCTACAATTCGTTGAAATCAGCCGGTATTTATAGCGGGGTGACTCTTGCCGCCGGTAAGGAAAAATGGTGTGTCACCTGTCACGATTCCGGGTCTTCCTCTATTCCTGCGGGATCGACTTATAAGCCTCGCGACTTTGCCGGCAATAATGCGACGTACGGTTACTATGTCTCTGGCCACGGGGCCAAAGTGGTGGAGTGCGATGGTTGTCATGACCTGTCAGTAAGCCATAATTTTGACGGGAAGCGGACCTATCGAGCTGTATTAAATAACTACCGGCAGGGGTATCGACTTAAGCGGATGCCGGATGGCAGCGAGCCTTTCCTGATTCCGGCAGCAAACGACGGATGTGGATATCGGAGCGATGACTTTAAGCTGTGTTTTTCCTGCCACGCTGAACAGGAGCTTCTCGGCCACACTAAGGGCGACGGCACGTATGAGTGTACGGTTCCCGCCCCATTGGCGAATCAGCCTTCTATACTCACCGGGTTCCGTAATGTCTCCAGCGCTGGGTATAACGGAGGGCTCAGTGATATCCCTGCCAATATCCACTGGGATCATCTGGTGGATATTCACTCGGTTTTTAGCATGTATCCTTTTTGGGATTCGGACCTGGATGGCGCCAACGACACCAAGGCCACCTGTGTCACCTGTCATAACCCCCATGGACCGGCCGGTGTGCAGATGGATCCGGTATCGGGGGAGCCTCTACCGACTGTGAGGATGACAGTGAAGTCGCTTGATATCGTAACTGGGGAGGATGCCACGGGGAGCTATGGCCAGTTTGGCCCAGAGATGAACTCTACCCGATGCTTTATGTGCCACTTTGAACCAGGCCCCAAGTACTACCGGGACGCGATTCCAGCCTTCCGAAGTCTTAGTGTTTCAGATCGATCCATGCCTGCGACGGCGATGTCAGGCTATACCAACGAGCGGCTGGTTAAGGTAAGTTTTGATGTGACGACCTCCGATCCTGCTGAGATGCGTCTGGCTGAGCAGATGTTTACGGACGAGACCACTGGCTGGATATCGCTTCCTAGAACATTGACTGATCCTTCAAGGATTACGGAGTTTGCCATTACCTCTCCGAATGAGGGGTCAAAGACCATCTATGCCCAGATCAGAAATGCGACTGGCGTATCGCCGGTGTTGAACAAATCCATTGTGCTCGATACCATTCCTCCAGTTGTTCCGGAAAACTCTCTTGTCGCTCCCAATGGCGGGGAGAACTGGCAGGTCGGCACTACCCAGGGTATCCGTTATGCTCAGTTGGCCGGATCGGATGTCAATCTTGCCACGTGTGCGATTACCCTGGATCTGTCAACAGATGGTGGCACAACCTACCCTCAACGCCTTCCGTATGTGTATTGCTTCTGGTCACCCGTAAATAATTGGCTAGTGTCCAACTCGCCGGGTCAGGAGGCGAAGATCCGCATGACGGTCACAGACAAGGCGGGCAATAGAGGTCATGACGCCTCAGACGAAAATTTCAACATTGTGCCTTGATGAATGAAAAGTTTTTAGTTTCCTTGGGTTGAGTTTTCAGGTTGTCAGTTGTCGGTTTACGGCAGGCAGGGTATTGCTAAGTCAGATCTCCTTACACACAGCACATGTTTTCGATCAAAGATCTGTCCGAGGAGCTTGTCGGGCTTAGGCATAAATCAGCCAACCGTAAACCGATAACCGACAACCAGCAACTCACGTTGTTACGTTGTGATTGGTTTTATGGAATCGGTATTGTCTCCTCTCTGTTTGGGACCAACATCTCATCCCATTGGGTGGAGTTGAAGCGTTTCTCCTGCCAGCCGTAAAGCACCGGGATTACGACCAAGGTTAGCAGGGTGGAGGTGATGATCCCGCCCATGACCACCACAGCCAGTGGTTTTTGGATGTCGGCGCCGGAGCCTGTGGCGTAGAGCATGGGCAGATGGCCGATGAAGCTGGTCAGCGCTGTCATCAGGAGTGGACGGAAACGGAGACGGCAGCCTTCACGGATGGTGTCATCAATGGTTTGACCCTTGTCGCGCAACTGTCGGAAAAAGGCGATAAGCACCACCCCGTTTTGTACCGCAATCCCCAGCAGACAGATAAAGGCCACTGCCGCAGATACCGAGAGCGGCATATTCCAGGCCCGGATGGCAAGGATACCGCCTACCAAAGCAAAGGGCAGGTTTAAGATTACCAGTAGTGAGTCCCTGAGGTTGCCAAGCGCCATGAACAGCAGGCAGAAGATGAGAAAGAGCGCGGCTGGTACGACAATGGTGAGGCGCCGCATGGCCCGTTGCTGATTTTCAAATTGGCCTCCATATTCGAGGAAATAACCAGTGGGGAGTTCTTTTTCTATACCGTCTAGTTTTTCCTGGGCATCGGCCACGAAGCTCCCCAGATCCCGCCCTCTAATGTTGACCTCGGCAGCCACGCGGCGCATCCCATTTTCTCGGCCAATTTGTGCCGGTCCTTCTACAGTGGTAATTTGCGCCACTTGGCCTAAGCGAATGGGCTCGCCTAAGGCCCCCCGGATGAGCAGTTTTTCCAGGGAGTCAAGGTCCATTCGGTCTTTTTCTGCAAGGCGGACTACTGTCGCGGTGCGCATGGGACCTTCCACAATCCGTGTTGCTTCGCGTCCGGCCAAGGCAATCTCGATGGCCTCGTTGACATCACCGGCATTGACGCCGTAGCGGGCAAGCATCGTACGGTCGTAGGAAATTTCGATCTGTTCCATGCCTGAAACCTGCTCCACTTTAACATCCCGAGCCCCTTCCAGTCCGCTGAGGATGGCGGCGACGCGGTCGGCGTACCCCTTTAGTTTTTCCAAATCCTCGCCATAGACTTTGACCGCAAGGTCGCTCTTAACCCCGGAGATCAGCTCGTTGACCCTGAGAGCGATGGGTTGGGAGAATGAAAGGCGGATGCCGGGGATGGAGGAGAGTTCCCGGTTCATGCCTTCGATCAGTTCGGCTTTGCTGCGGCCTGAGGTCCACTCTTTTTTTGGTTTCAGCATGATGAAGAAGTCTGTTTGTTCAGGTCCCATCGGGTCTTCCGATATCTCGGCCCGACCGGTTTTGCTGATCACCGTCGAGACCTCAGGGAAGGAGGCGAGCAGCCGTTTTTCAACAAAGCTGCTGACCGAGACCGAGCCATCCAGCGAGGCGTTGGGAAGGCGCACAGCATTGACTGCGATGGCCCCTTCATCCAGGTGGGGCATGAATTCGGTGCCGATGCCGGAAATGGCCCAGCCAGCGGCGGCAAGGGACATCGTGGCGATGGTCATGGTCACGACCCCGTGACGCCTGGCTCCGGAAAGAAGGGACATGTATCCACGGTTTAAGGCCCGGATGAACCAGAACTCTTTTTCCGGGGTCTGGCTGAGGATCAGGGTCGAAAGGACCGGAACCGCGGTCAGCGCCACGACTAAAGAAACAAGGATGGCGATGATCATGGTCGAGGCAAGGGGCAGAAACATTTTGCCTTCAATTCCTTGGAGGGAAAAGAGCGGCACCATGACAATGGCGATGATCATGATCGAGAACGCAACTGGCCTGGCGACTTCAGCGACGGCCACGGCGGCTATCCTGTTTTTCATGGATTTTTCTGGATTTTCAGCGAAGTGGCGGCGCATATTTTCAACGATGACGATGGCTGCATCAACCACCATGCCAACTGAAAAGGCGAGTCCGCCCAGACTCATCAGGTTCGAGCTGATATCGAGTCTGCCCATGATCAGAAAGGTCACCAGGAAGGTGAGCGGGAGGGTTAAGACCACAATCAGCGCGGTTCGCAGTTCGGCCAGGAAGAGGAAAAGGACCAGGATGACCAGAACACCGCCTTCGATGAGGGCATCGGCAACGGTCTTGATGCAGGCCTCGATCAGTTCGGTGCGGTCGTAAAAGATGTTGATCATCGCCCCCTTGGGCAGGCTCTTCTGGATTCGGGGAATGGCGTTTTTTACTCGGGTGACGACATCTTTCGAGTTCTCCCCCCGAAGCATGATGACCATGCCGGCTACCGCCTCACCGTGACCATCCCGGGTGACCGCACCCTGCCGGGCTTGAGGGCCGATGGTGATATTGGCGACATCATGGATATGCACCGAGGTGCCGTCATGGGATTTGAGCACGATGCCGCCAATGTCATCTGGTCCGGTAAGCTGGCCTAAACCTCGGACATAGGTCTGCTCCCAACCTCGGACAATGAAGCCGCCGGCGGCGTTGGCGTTGTTTTTCTCCAGGGCCTCCACCACTTCTCGCAGACTGATCCCATACTTAAGCAGAGACTCCTGGTCGACCAGGACATGGTACTGTCGGACATAGCCGCCGAAGCTGTTTACCTCATTGACTCCGGGAATGGGCCTGAGTTGGGGGCTGATCAGTGCATCCTGGAGGCGGCGGAGTTCCATGGCGTCCATGCCGTCACCTTCCAGAGTGTATTGGAAGATCTCACCTAAGCCGGTGCTGATGGGGCCGAGTTCCGGTTCGGCAAAGGAGGGCAGATGTTCACGGGCGTTTGCTAGACGTTCGAAGATCTGCTGTCTGGCAAAGTAGATATCAGTATTGTCCTCAAAGACTACAATGACCTGCGACAGTCCCGCTTTGGAGAGGGATCGGACTTGGATGACCTTGGGCACGCCGCCCATCTGTTGTTCGATGGGATAGGTGATCTGTTGTTCCACATCTACTGTGGAGAGCCCTGGCGCTTCGGTCAGGATCATGACCTGGACGTTGGTTACGTCAGGGAAGGCGTCGATAGGGAGTCGGGTCCAGGCTACCCAGCCGGCAAGAGCAAAAATTGCAGTTAGGGTGAGAGTCACCCAGCGGCGGGCAAGGAGGATATTGATGAATCGTTCCATGGCAGCGCCCCCTTAATCCGCGCAACCGGCGCCCATCTTGCCGCGCAGGACGTCGCTCTTCAGCAGAAAAGAGCCATCGGTGATAATTTTTTGCTCCGGCGTGATGCCGGAGGTAATCTCCACCATATCGTCAAAACGCTGACCGAGGGTAACCGGCCGTCTCACCCAGAACTCACCTTCTTTGTGGGTGAAGACGAAGGTTCGCCCCTCGTCGGCCAGCACCGCCACCTTGGGTACGGCGATGGATTCTCCTTTGGCAGGAAGAAGCAGGTTGACCGAGACGAACATGCCCGGCTTGAGCAGTCCCTCGCTGTTGTTGACGCTGAATCGCGCTTTGGCTGTGCGAGTTTCTTCACTCATGCGTCCGGCGATGGTGTCTAGTTGTCCTATGAAACTCCGGCCCATGGCATCAATCCTGGCTTCTCCGGCAGACGCGGAGGAAATGTGGGGTAAGTCGGTTTCCTTTAAGTCGGCTAAGACCCAGATTGTATCAAGGTCTGAAATCGTCAGCAGTTCTTTACCGGTCTCTGCGTGTTCACCCGGGGTGGCGTGGCCCTCAATTATGGTGCCTGTCCTTGAAGCGCGGACCACCACACGTCCGTTGAGGGCAGTCGACCCGCTTTTGGTCGAGATGTTCTCGATTTCTGTTGTGGAAAGGCCCAGGCGCAGGAGTCGGCCACGGGCGGTGGCGATCTCGGTCTCTGCCTCGGCTTGTTTGGCTTGAGCTTCCTGGACTTCGACTTCGGCTGCGACCTTTCGCGAAAACAACAGCGCTTCGCGTTCTGCAACTTTGCGGGCAAGGGTAAGTCCGGCCAGAGCTTTGAGGTAGTTGCTTTTGGCTTCGGCGACTTCGGTGCTGTCGACTTCAAAAAGCGGGTCGCTAGTTGTGACTTTTATCCCTGGTTTTGCGAAACTGCGGGTGATCAGACCGGTCAAGGGGCTTGCCATGTGCACGGTGCGGGTTTCATCGAGTTGCACCTCTCCTGTCATGGCTCGTTCCTCGTGGGAGCTGTGACGTTTTGTAGGAAAACCGGTGCGAACCAGGCCTTGGTCACCCAGCAGGACGGCGTCAAGCTTGACCATGCCGATCTCGTAACGGCACTCGTCGCACTCGTGTTGAGGTATATTGTGTTCGCAACTGGCGGCCCACATCTCATCAACTGGCCGGTCCAGATCGGAACCTTCCGCACCGTGATCATGACCGTCGTGGCCACTTTCTTCTTTGGCATGTCCGTGCTCATCGACTTTTTCGTCATGGCTGGCGGCTGCTTGCGGATGCTCTTCATGGTGGTCTTCTTCATGTCCATGGGCGGCTTCTTCGGAAGGGGCAGTCGACGTCCCGGTTGGAGGTGACGTCTGTTCAGGCTTTTGATGCACGCGGCTGGCAAAGAAAAAACCTCCGGCCCCGGCAAGAGCGGTCAGTAGTGCGATGAAGATGATCAAGAGAGTTGTTTTGGTTTTGCTCATGGTGTGCTCCTGTGGTCAGAGGCCGATAGTTTTTTTGGTGAAAATTCAGAGAGTGAAGGTTTGCCGAGCAGACGGTCGAGGGTGATTGCACTCCGGTTGAGCTCGAGGAGCGCATCCAGGTGGCGGGCTTTTATCTCTACCTGGTTTTGAAAGGCCTCTAACACATCGCTGTAGCGGAATTTTCCGTAACGAAATCCTTCGCGGACCGCCTCGGCGGCCTCAGCAGAGCGGCTCAGAACTTGGCTCCGCAAGGTGCGCACCTCTCTGTCTGCCGCGACAAGGAGAGTGTGGGCCTTGATTAGTTCCATGTGTAGTCGGCGAGTGGTGTTGTCCTGATTGGCGCTTGCCTTCTGCGCTGAGGCATTGGCTGCGGCAAGCGCTGTTTGATTGCGCTGAAAGAGCGGCAGGGGGATGGAGATCCCCACTGCGACGGCGCGGGCATCTTTGTCTGGAATGTCGCGAATAGCAAGGGATACAGCAGGGTTTGCCCATGAGTTGGCCTGCTCCAGTGACAGGTCGGCTGCGGCGCGCTGCGTCTCGCTCCGGGCAAGGGTAAGTATGGGGGAGGTGTTGATTCCTTCGAGCAGTGTAAGCTTATCTGGAATGGCAACCTCCTGTGGAAGGTGTTCGGTCGTGTCTACCGTTACCTCATCTGCCAGCAGCACTGAAGCAAGATTAAGTTCCGCCTCGGTCAAAAGGCGTTCGAATCTCTGAGTGTCTGCCATGGCCCCGGCTTTTCTTGCCTCGGCCCGTATCTCCTCAGTGACAGCGAGTTCACCGGCGGCAACCCGTTCGTGGGTGATGCTTGCCAGTTCCAAGACGATTTGTTCCGCTTCATGTTGCAGCACAAGCTTTTCTCTGGCTCCAAGTACTGCCAAGAAGGCCATTCGGACCTCGGCGGCAATCTCGAGCCAGACAGCAGTCTGCTCGTGTTGAAGTCGAAGTGTTTCAGCCTGGCTGCGGATTTTTCTGGCTGCTGGCTTGCCGCCAATTTCAATGGGTTGACTGAGTGAGATCGTGGTCTCTCTGACATCGTCTGTGGGTAAATCGCCACCCAAGTTGTCCCATTCCACACCCAGTTCAGGATTGGGAGGGAGACTGGCGTTTGTTAGGGTGATTGCAGCGACATCAAGGTCGGCGTCAAGAGCTTTTAGTTCTGATCTGTTGCGGGCGGCAAGGTTGAGCGCTTCATTAAGGGTCACGCCGCCAGAGGCGGTAGAGGTGAGGGTGTCGGCAGCCAGGAGTGGGGGGGCAGTACAAAAAATTCCGACCAAGAAAATTAGGGCGTGTAGGGCGAATCGTTGGATACGCATAGATAAGTCCTCCTGAGAGAGGGGGGATGATAAATGGTGGTGGTCGTGTTGTCGAGTACAAGGGCAGACAACCGGTGTTTCAGGATTTTTCTTGGTGAGTTCCGCTGACGATCAGAGGTGGTAGCAGTTGGCGGAGTCCAAGGATGAGGATATCAAATCAGGAGGATGACGCTGTGCAGGGATTGGAGTTGGGGCGGAGGAACGACAGGGATGTTGCAGGGAAACTTCTGTTGAGTCGAGAAGAGGGTGGTTGGCGGTCCCAAAGAGACCATGGCGAAGGGAGGAAGTTTGGTGATACTTCTATTTCTCTGATGGTGATGTGAGGTGACTCCTTGCAGAGACACATCCAGGCAGTGATTTTGGTCTGCCACCTGCTTGATCAGGTTATGGTCTTTTGTAACACCACAGGAAAAATGACTTTGCTCCAAGTGTATCTCGCCGTTCGGCATCAGGCAGAGGCTTGTTCTGCTGCCCACCCCAGCCAAGAGGAAGCTGAGAATGAGAAGGGAGAGCAGGCAGTTTATCTGGGGTGTTTTCTGCCGCATTGTTATCGGATCACTATGGGGTTAATGAAATAACAGCAGGAGAGTGAAGGTGTATTTGAATATCATCTGGTAGTGGCAGTAATTGTAGGGGTAATTGTTAATCGATACTTTTCAGAGAATGATTGCCCTTTGGTAGACTCTATTAACTGTTAACTGTCTCCGACACATAGATTCCCTGATCTGTTGACGTGAAAAATAGCACTCGTTGATCCGGATGTCAATTTAAAGCGGCAATACTGAGTGCTAGGAGCCTGTCGGACTTAGAGAATCGTAGCGAAAATTCGTAAAATTGTGACCAGATATTCATGAATTT
>VMSU01000195.1 GCA_013792005.1 Desulfobulbaceae bacterium | reverse complement strand
GGTCACTTGTTGATGAAGCGTTTTGGCTTAGCCCGCCATTGTCTTGGGTTGCCTATGGGAATTCGGGAAACGGATGCCTTTGTCGATGTTTTGGCAGGTATGAGTCGGCGAGAGGCGTTGCCCGCCTGGTTGGTTGCTGAGCGAGGACGCCTTGTTGATGCGATGGTCGATGGCCATAAGTATCTCTTCGGCAAACGGGCTGTAATTTACGGGGAGGAGGATCTGGTGGTTGGTCTGGCCGCGTTTTTGGCCGAGATTGGGGTGCGACCAGTCTTGTGTGCCTCAGGAGGGAAAAGCGGTCACCTTGCCAAGGCAATCGAAGCGGTTTGCAGCGGGATGATGGATGAGATGCCTATTGTCCATGACGGGACTGATTTTTTTGAGATTGGTGAGCAGGCGGAGAGTTTGGCTCCTGATTTGATTATTGGCAATAGCAAGGGCTATCCTTTGGCAAGAAAGCTTGACATCCCGTTGGTCAGGCTGGGTTTTCCTATCCATGATCGGATGGGTGGGCAGCGTATCCTTCACCTTGGGTATCGTGGCGCCCAGCGTCTGTTTGATGAGATTGTCAATACCATCATCGATCGCGCGCAGGCAAGATCGCCGGTTGGTTACAGTTATATGTAATTTGGGAGAGGCGATCTGGAATTAATAAGGGAAAAGGCCTGATGGTCTGACTCAATCTGGCGCTGGCTCCATCAATAATTTACCAAAAAAAGGAGAAAACCATGACACAGCTCGACTTGAGTAAGCATCCCTGTTTCAACCCCGGGGCTAAAGGTCTGTTCGGTCGGGTGCACTTGCCTGTGGCCCCGAAATGCAATATCAAATGCAACTACTGTAATCGCAAGTATGACTGCGTCAACGAGTCGCGGCCGGGGGTGACATCCACGGTGCTTACTCCGGAGCAGGCGGGTGAGTATATGGTTCGGGTTTTGGCTAAAGAGCCGAGAATCACCGTGGCCGGCATTGCTGGACCCGGTGATCCCTTTGCCAATGCTCAGGAGACCATGGAGACCATGCGGATGCTGCGCGATGAGTTTCCTGAGATCATTCTTTGTCTAGCCTCAAACGGGATGAATATCGGACCGTATATTCCCGAACTGGCGGAGATGAATGTCTCTCACGTGACCATTACCATTAACGCCGTTGATCCGGAGATTGGGGCAAGAATTTATAGTTGGGTCCAGGATGGCAAGATCGTGCATCATGGTCGCCGGGGAGCCGAATTACTGTTGGCCCGGCAGTTGGCCGCGGTTGAGAGCTTAAAAAAACATGGCATTACCGTCAAGATCAACACTATCCTTATCCCCGGCATTAATGACGACCATATCGATGAGGTGGCGGTAGCAATGCGCGATCTCGGAGCAGACCTCTTTAACTGTATGGCCTTGTTTCCGAATGTCGATACCGTGTTCGGCTCCATTGATCAACCGAGCGCTGAGAGGATGGAAGTGGTGCGCAAGAGCGCTGAACAGTTTTTGCCTCAGATGCGTCATTGCACCCGGTGCCGGGCCGATGCCGTAGGTCTGCTCGATCAGGATCGAACCGAAGAGTTCCGAGGCTGCCTGTCTGCGTGCGCCTCTTTGCCTCCTGTTAGTAAGCCCCGTCCGTATGTGGCGGTGGCAACTCAAGAGGGGGTGCTGGTAAATCAGCATCTGGGTGAAGCCCTTAACTTTGAGATCTGGGAGTCTCATCAGGGAGGATACCGGTTGGTTGAAAAAAGAGCGGCGCCGGAAATCGGTGGTGGGTTAAGGAGATGGCTTAGGTTGGCCAGGATCATTGGTGATTGTAGAGCGGTGCTTGCCAGTGGTATTGGTGAGACCCCTAAGGAGACCCTGGAGAAGACCGGGGTTAAGACTATTATCATGAACGGCTTTATCGAGACCGGGCTTGCTGCGGTGTACGAAGGTAACGATCTGTCGGTGTTTAAAAGTCGAAGTCTCTCCTGTGGCAATAAGAGCTGTGCGGGAACTGGCAGCGGCTGTCTGTGAAATCGTAATTGTTCACCAGAAGCGTTGAACATGCGGATTTCACCGGAATGTAAACGTTCATCGGGCACTCCATCTGCTTCGCAGTCTCGCAGACCGCTTTCGCGCATCTGGAGTGCCCGATGAACGTTTACGTGAAATCTGGGGCGATGAATTGTGAGATAGGGTATTTTAGCCCTGTTGCTCAGGGAGCGGGTGTGGGGTTCTTTTAGCCAAAGGGTACATTGAACAGGTGTCATTCATCCTGAAGAGAAGGATTTTTATCCAGAATGTGTAACGTGTATAGCCCATGACCACTGTTGAAAGTATTATTTCTCCTCTCTCCCTGACGATCAAGGTTGCCGTTCTCGCTACTGCAGGCGCCATGATCATCGGGGTGACGGCGGCGTATTTGTTGAGCCGCAAAAAATTCTGGGGACGGGATATGCTTGAGGTCATGCTTTCCCTGCCACTTGTTTTACCGCCAACGGTGTTGGGCTATTACTTACTGGTGGTGATTGGCAGGAAAGGGTTTTTTGGTCGCTGGCTTTATGAAAACTTTGGGGTTTCACTGATTTTTACCTGGCAGGGTGCGGTGCTGGCGGCGATGATTGTTTCCTTGCCTCTAGTGTTTAAATCTGCCGGGGCCGCGTTTGCTGCGGTTAATAAACAGTGTGAAGAGGCGGCAGCTACCTTGGGGGCATCGGAGGTGACGATTTTCTTCAGGGTCTCATTGCCGTTGGCCTGGCGCGGAATTTTGGCTGGCAGCATGATGGCGTTTGCCCGGGCGATGGGGGAATTCGGCGCAACCTTGATGGTGGCCGGTAATCTTCCAGGCCGGACCCAAACTTTGTCCATGGCGGTGTACGATGCGGTTCAGGCAGGAGATTTTCAGCAGGCAAATTTTCTCGTTGTGATCATTACCGTAGTGAGCGCAGCGATCCTGTATGGGTCGGGAAAGTTATTGCAAACCACATGGAGATAGGGGCGCTGTATGGAAAAGTGGCAAAAGATTCAAACGGTGTTGTGGGCAATTGGGTGCGGGGTGGTCCTGCTGGCCCGCACTGTGGCTTGCGATTCGTCTACACCGCTCATTGTTTCTGCAGCGGCAAGCCTGACCAATGTCATGCGTTCGTTGGGTCAGGATTTCGAACAACGGCATCCAGGGGTGACGATTATTTTCAACTTCGGCTCGACCGGGGACCTTGTAGCTCAAATGAGTCAAGGGGCTCCGGTGGACATATTTGCCTCGGCCAGTGTCAAACATATGGATCAGGCCCAGGAAAAGGGGCTTATTGTTGTTCAGACCAGGAAAGTCTTTGCCAAGAATGTTCTGGTGCTGGCCAAACCAACCCTTGGCACCAGAGCACTGACCGGGATTTCTGATTTGACCTCACCTCAGGTTGAACGGATTGGGATTGGCAAACCGGAAACCGTGCCTGCTGGGCATTATGCCCAAGAGACGTTGGTTGCGGCAGGGATATGGAGCGCAGTGGAGGGCAAACTGATTTTTGGTAGTTCGGTGCGCCAGGTCCTTGATTATTTGCGGCGCGGGGAGGTGGATGCTGCCTTGATTTATGCCACCGATGCCAAAGTCGCCAAGGAGCAGGTTAAAGTCGTCGTCGAGTTACCCGGCAGCCGGATTCTTTACCCGGTTGCTCTGGCCAAGACGGCCCAGGATAGTCAAAAAGCGACCTTATTCCTTGATTACCTGGCAACGGATGAGGCAAAAGCGATTTTAATCGCTCATGGTTTTTTACTACCGGAAAGTGAAAGATAGGCAGACATTATGGAACTATATATCGACATTAAAAAGCAACTGCGATCCCGGGGACGGAGTTTTGAGTTGAACTGTTCGTTTAGCTCAAAGGAGCAGTTTGTGGTGCTGTTCGGGGCATCGGGTTCTGGCAAGACTACCACAATGCGGGCGGTGGCCGGTCTGGAACGACCCGATGCCGGGATGATAATTGCCGGTGGCCGGACACTCTTCGATTCGAACACGGGGGTTAATGTCCCAGCTAGGCAGCGAAATATCGGTTATCTTTTTCAGGATTACGCCCTGTTCCCGCATTTAACGGTTGCGAAGAACATCGCCTTTGCGCTCAAGCCTACCTTCTGGGGACGGTTGAGCCGTGAGGCGGAGCGGCGTGTTGATGAGTTTCTCTCTCTCTTTCATCTTACTGATCTTAAGGAGGCCATGCCATCGGAGATCTCGGGCGGTCAGCGGCAGCGGGTGGCTCTTGCCCGGGCCTTGATCCGTAAACCTGATCTCCTTCTCTTGGATGAGCCGTTCGCAGCACTTGATCCCAATCTGCGCTCGAGGCTTCGATCTGGACTGCTCGATATCCAAAAGCACTTCAATATCCCGGTGCTGTTGATCAGTCATGATCCGGAAGATGTTGATATCTTTGCTGAAACACTGGTGGTCTATGATTCCGGCAGTGTCAGCACTCTGGTGGAAAATTACAAGAAGGAGAAGGCGTCCGCTGGTCAGGGTGCGATCAAGCCATGGCAGAGACCTTGTTTGGCGTGATTGGCGGGTGCTTAAGCTTTTTAGAAGGTTGTCGGTTTTCGGTTGACAGTTGATGGTGATGGGGTCCTGCCAATGGCTAACCATGATTCTGTTAATGGTAAACCGATAACTGATTACCGTTAACCTGTGTAGTTATAAGATTGTCAGTAAAGGGGGATGAGGATGAGAGGACTGATTGATTCCACCTTGCGTGAGGGGGCTCAGACACCGGGGGTGATGTTTTCTTCGGAGCAAAAGATCGCTATTGCCAAGGCGGTGGCTCTGGTCGGAATCGAAGAGATCGAGCTTGGCATTGCCACCACTCTTGATCCTGATCTCGAACGATTGATTGCCGAACTTCGGGTCATGGAAAACTGTCCGCGTCTGGCCTTATGGAGCCGATGCCGGACTGAGGACATTATTTATGCTGGACACCTGCGGCCTGATGTCCTCTCCTTGTCGCTGCCCGCCTCCGAGCGCCATATCGCAACTCGCCTGGGTAAGAGCCGTGACTGGGTGCTGACGAGATTAAAGGAGTCGGTTGCCCTGGCCCAGGAGTTGGGGATTGCGAATGTGTCTCTGGGGGTGGAAGACTCAAGCCGGGCTGAGTCCGGATTTCTTGGCGAACTGATTGATACTGCGGTGGCTTTGGGGGTGAGGAGGATACGGCTTGCGGATACCGTCGGTGTCTTGACCCCCATGGCGACAGCCGCCGCGATTACCCAATTGAGGCAGCTGCACCCTGAAGTTGAGCTTGGCTTTCATGGTCATAATGATTTTGGGATGGCCTCGGCCAATGCTGTAGCCGCTCTGGAGGCTGGCGCTCAGTGGGCCGATGTTACGGTCATGGGGCTTGGCGAGCGGGCAGGGTGTT
>VMSU01000194.1 GCA_013792005.1 Desulfobulbaceae bacterium | reverse complement strand
TTGATGGTGCCGGCAGAGGGGAGGCAGGCTTGGCCCCCCCCTGAACATGAAAGAGCTGCTTGGAGAGAGGTGTCTAGTTGAACCAGGATGTCACTTGTATCAACAAGACCTAGGTTACCATAATCTGTAGAGGTGAAATTCTCTTCTACCGTTTCCCAAGTAAATTTTTTATTGCAATCAAACGGCTCTTTGATGCCATAATATTTTTGATATGATGTGTCGGTTTTATCATCTCTATCAAAGAAACGACCAGTGCCGAAATAAATCCAGAAATTGTTGCCATCAGTTCCCACAGAAGGGCTTGCCGTTATGGGACGGCTAGTATTAATTAGGATGTTTGGGTTTGTCTTTGCCGGGAACATGGAGGATAGTGCCCCTTTCCAAGCGCTAGGGGTTGTCGTGATTTGCTTACCTGCATTTTCAGCTCTTGTTACAAGTCGATAAAGTTTTCCTGTCATTGAGGAGGGAGGGAAAGCTCCTTCGACAGTCCCAAAATAAACCACATCAGACATATAGTTAGAATCTCTGTCAAAGTCGACAGTGATCAGATCAGAGATGAAACCATTGTCAGAGGATGACAGGAGATAGGAGCCTCCTTGTGAGGTAGCCACGGAAGGTTCTGTGCTGGGGATGCGGAAGGGTTTTTTCGTGGCCGGAATTGCAGGGTTTGTTCCAATCAGCCAGTCAAGCGGAAGTATGGCGAGCCGAGGCTTTTGGGAACTTACTGCATTGAGATCTGTTGGACCACTGCCAAGAACAAGGTACCATTTACTGGTGCGGACAGTATCTACACCATCTACCATGAGCACCATTGTGGGAATGGCTAGAGTGTAACCCATGTCAGGTTCTGCACCATTCATAGTCATCTCGCCAAGAAGCGTTGGTGGTGCCTCTGGGTTGGTGATGTCAAAGATAAAATAGGCAGAGGTGAATAGTCGCGTATCGCCAGCTACCCCATTGAGAGCAGAGGCTGCTTCCTTAGCCCCACCAAATCGCATGGCCCCTACCAAGATGGTGCCCCAACCATTGGGGTGGATGCAATTGGCATCAGCCGTTCCGTTAGTGATGCAAGCGGCCTCTTCGGTAAAGATCTGGACATCGAAGACACGGGGGCGCTGATCCACAAAATATTTGTGATTTTTTTCGGCATAAGTGTAGTCAGGATCTGTTAAACATTTGAGATGGGGTAGAAGATTATAGGGGACATATGCCCACATTTCAGCACCTAGTTCTGGAACTGTATTAAGATTGTTCTCGTCGCAATCAGCGGTACGACAGAACTTTTTGGTGGTGTCATCATAAAAGCCACCGTTGACGGCATGGAGCATGCCGTCATTGGCGCCAAAATAAATCATGTGTCGTCGATTTTTGTATTTACCTGCAAAGGTAGCGTATTCACCATCACGGTAAAGTAAGTGATATCCTTCGGAGGGGCGGGTTACTGCCGTGGGGGTGGAGTGAATGACGTCACCCAGACGCCATGTGATAGATTCTCCTGAACCGGCTTTGCTGATATCAGCATTGGTGGCCCGACTTCGTAGTCCAGGTTGGTCTTTGCCACGAACCCAACTGATGATCTCGTTCACCTCGGGGCTGGTGTTGACATTGAAATCTTTGATGACCGATCCCCGGCCGCCGGAAACAGTATATGCGGCAGTATTCCAGTCGATAGGGGTGTTTGCAGCGTCTCGGTCGATAAAGGGAAGGACCTCGCCATTGTCGACGATGCCATTGTTGTTAAGGTCTTCCCATGTAATAATGTATCGCTGTCTTTTTTCTGAAATAAAAGGAGTTCGGTTACGATAAATATCATTAATGTCGAATGGCGGATAGCTGGCCGAGAGGGATATCTTGGCCAGCCAGTCATTGGCTGACCAGAGGTATTTTACCGATTGGAGATTTTTAGTGGTTGCAGCAGGGCAAGTGCCATCACTGTTAAGTTGGGAGTAACAGGCCTTGGTTTGTCCGGAATTTTCGTCGAAATAAATGATTACTCGATCATCGGTAGCGCTCAAGGTGCGGTCGCCATCGGTATCTTCATAGAGATAACCAGTGGCGTCTATCATTAAGGAGTGGACTTCGCCGGTCCAGGAGATGGGATTGCCGATGCCACTGAATGGATCGAGGCTAGGCCAGAAGATGGCTTGGTAGATAGCGCCCTCACCGCCACGAGAGGAGGAGATGACCGATGCCGCAGACCCGGCAGAGGATCCTTTTCTGATGCTGGTGAAGACGGAGCGTAAGTTGCTAGACAACTGGGCGGGATTTTCACTGGCATAATAGGAATTTGTGCCGCCATTGATTGCGGTATTGTTAAGTAGGGTCGTTGGATTGCATTCCCCGGAACCTTCATTTTTTAATGAGCCAGCACCTACTACATAGGTGCTAATCGGTTTTTTACTCTGGGGGTTGCCCAAGCCATCAATAAAATTATTTTGAGTGAAGAAGAGATTGTCACTGGCGGCATACTTGGCGAGATCATCCAGGTAGGTGCTGCCTGTATATTTGCCGCAACCCGGCGCTCCATCATTGTCAGGGTCGATAGGGTCATTGTCTCCATCATTATGGGTGGGGTCGGAGGTGACGAAGTTGGTCATGACCGTGGCCATGTCCGTGGTCGGGGAGCCATCGGTAATAACCAAAATATTGTTGCTCTGGCAGTGGGTTTGGACCGGGTCATAATAGAGCGTCCAGGCAACTCCGGAATCTGTAAGTGCGCTGCCACCATTAGACATCCCCCCGGCGACGGTTTGGTATAATAACCCATCAGAACTGACGATGGCGCCTCCTGAGTAATTTGTGTTATTGTTCCAAGTGGGATAGTTCATTTCTTGCCAATCGTTGATGCCACCAGCTGCTGCGTCTGTAATGGGAGTTGTCCCTTTAGTGGTGCCGCCAAGGGTTGTACGCCACCACTTGCTGCTGTTCCAAACAACACTACCAGCAGCATATGTTTTGCCTGTCACAAAACTGGCTGTGCCACCGATGAAGAAGTCATAGTTATCCAATCTAACGGTTGAGTTTTGGGTGTAATAGCCAATCGCGTCGTACATGGCCTCTGCCATTGGGGTCCAAGAGTCGGCTACGATACCGTTAATAGCGTTGACCAGTGCCGTACTGTTGTCTGCTTCGATGTAGGAGATGATTTTTCCACCGTCTTTATTGTCGGCAGTGCAGTTGTAAAGGCGATTTGGATTTGCCTGGGCACATTCATGTTTGGTACCTTCACCGTTGAAACGCATGGCGCCCATTCGAAGGTCGGAAGAGAATTCTTGTAACAATCCCTTTGGCGTTGAGGTCTGCTCAATATATCCGTCTAAGGTGGCAATTGGTTTGCCTAATTGGGCGTTGGTTGCCACAGTGACCAGAATGGAGGGAAGGTTGGGGAAATGATCATCGGCAACAGAAGAGACTGGGCTGCTGGTATCTATGACGTCCGGGTTGTAAAGACCGGAGCAATAGTCGCGCAGGGCCTGCTCGATACAGCCGCCAGCAGCGCCAGCTCCGGCAATCCAATTCCAAGTCCCTGGCACAGCAGGGGTGCCACCGACACAGGTCTGTTTGCGTATCCAAAGAGCCTGGGCATCACCTATATAACAGCCGGCAGGGTAACTGACGGTAGCAGTCGGTTGGCCGGCATAGTGGTTGTTGCTATTATTATAACATCCGGCTGCTATTATAGTGGTTGTCGGCGTCTCCGAGGGCTTGCCTGATTTGGTGCAAAGGGTATTTGTTGCATTAAGGGTATAACTGCTAGGGCAATTATATATCGTTTGAGCTTGTTTGTAACTGGTGCCGCTGGCGCATGTTCCACCTGTTGTAAAGGCGGCGCGCCAGGAAGATCCTGCCTCGCACTCCTCTAGCAAACCATTATTGCACTGCTGGTTGTTGTCAGCCCCATAAGGATGGCCATTGGGGAAGCAGGTAATGTCGGTGCAGGTTAAAGCAACGGCTGGGGTGCCACCGGTGGCGACAACGCAGCGCCCAACATAGCCGCTACCAGTTGCCTGGTTTCCCATGCAGACGTACCCGCTGTCGGTTGTGTCGATCGTGGTTGGGTTTACTCCGGCATTGTAGACATTTTTGCAGGCGTTTTCCATGCGCTGGATGTCGCCATTGCCAATGGTGGGATAGCCCCAGCAGGTTTGGAAGCCATGATTAAAGGCGGCATTAGAGTTGGCGAATGATTCGTTTTGCTGGCCGATCATCAGGCAGCTTCCTGCCAGATTCTGGACTTGGCCAAAGGCCGAGGCTGCCAATGCAGATTCACAGGCGCTATTGGCAAACTGCAGACCATTTGTTGAGACGTTAAATATTTCTAAACGGGTTAAGTGGTCGCTAGCAGAGGCACCAGGCCATACGCCGATGGTCAGTGTAAAGGGTGTTCCGGCGTTGGTGCTGACTGCCACCTGCTTAATCATTCGTTTTCCTTGGCAGCCGCGTGATTCGGGAACAAGGCGCTGGTATGTAGCATCATATTTGCCACCAGTGAGAATGTTTTTTTCGATATCAAACTTTGATGCTGTAGCCCAGTTTAAAAAATTACCTTTGGCTTCAAAGGCTGTGACCTCTGGGACTGCTGCATTAATGGTGATGCAAATATCGGCATTACGGTATACCGTGCCGGTGGCGGTGTTGCATTGGGTGGTAGCTCCGGATTTGAATTTCTTGAAATCGGGTGCTACTGGGGTTAAATTGTAATAATATCGTATTGCTGGGTCGAAGTAACCGCCATAAGAGGTGGTGGATGCATAGCTATCGTCGTTGCAAAAGCCAGGTTCAGTGACATCGTCGTATGCCGGATCATACATGCTGGCGGAATTGTCGATCATCAGTAGTACATTGGGGTCGACCCCAGCACTCAGGAAAGGCGGTTCAGACTTCCCATCTTCGCAGACCGAAGCCATGGTAATTGTTGAAGCCGACAATGCGAAGGAGCACCCAAGAAAGATTAACGAGATAATTTTTTTCGGTTTCATGTTTACTTCCCTCATTTTATTTGATTGACCCGCGTCCTGAGGTGTTCTTTAAGATGAAACTTAATAACTCTCATCAATAGAGGCAGGATCCTTCTTGGCCTATCACATGGCGCCATTGTAGCCGAAGGGTGGATTGACTATTGCTTATGCCTATTCTTTGAGAAAAAATATCATAGAGGATATATCCGCCACCTGAGGCGGCACTTTTACCCTTTCCCTCATAGCCAGCTGCCATTTGCAGAGCACTTCCATGTGCCAAAATAGTATCTCCACCTATGTTCAGATTCGTGTGAGGTGCAGTGCCGGAGTTAATGGGATAATAGATATCACGGTCACTATCAGAAACTCCAGTTGGAGGAGGATGATTCCATAATGATAACGCACTGCCTTCGACTACAATATTCCCATTTAATACCGCGTCAGTGGCGTCTATTGTGCCATCGACAGAAGTGGCAGTGAAGCCGGTTGCACAAGCTGTATTCTGCTCTACTACCTCAGCACCTACACTCGTGCCACCATCTGCAGCGTAAAAGGTCTGGTTGTAGATCTTATTATTTCCTGCAATTTGTAATTCAATATTAGATGTTGTTGTCGATGTAATGCCAATAAAAGCTAATACCAAGAGCATTAACATTACGGCAACCAGAACAAATCCATTTTCGTTGCTGCCAATAACGGTTCTTTTGATCATGATGGTTTTCCGTAATTAAATAGTGTCTGCTTTAATAAAATCAAAGTTGACAACTTTCTGTACCCCTCGACCGGAACTAATTACAATCACACGGATTGTTTTTAAATTGGGAATTGGATAGTTTACTGAAACATTCCAACAGATGGTATAGTTGCCATCGGTTGATGTGACTTGATGGTCTGGTGCAAGGACGACCAAGGCAGGAGCAGCGATGAAGTTGCCATCAGGTATTGCTTGTCCCGGAAGTAGTGGCAATGCAGGGAACGGGTGATTAAGTCCGAGGTTGCCGTCTCCGTTGGTATCTAGCAGGTTTGCATCTGTATAAGGTAAAGAAATTAGAGATTCCAGTTGGTTGGCTGAAAATGTTGAAGCTTCTGTTATTGTTCGTGACAGACTTTTGCCTCCGGTGGCACTGGTCTGCATGGAGATAATCCCTAATAGTCCGATACCCAGCACGGTTATCGCGATTAGGACTTCAATAAGGGAGAATCCTTTAGTGTTCATTAGTTAAAGGCCCAGGTTGCGGCAGTTGACTATCGATTCCAGTAAACGGTATCGATACCCACCGCCATTGATTTCATTGGGGATTTGGCTGGGGATGAGGATTTGGCGTCCAACGATATATGTTTCAGTATCAATAAAGCCCTGTTCCGGTAGTTTTGATCTTGCAAGAATCCATACTCGAATTGCCCTGATATCGTTGAGTCTGAAGGGACTTCCTGTGGCAGTTGCATTAATTGTGCTTACCCCGTTGACCGGGGCTGGTGCATCTGCTGCGGTGATCGCTCCGTCATTATTCGTGTCAAGGGAATCCCAAGAGCTGTCATTTGATTGATCAATCACCCAGATGATGTTTCCAGCGCCATCGGTATCAATCGATCCATCAGACTCGTTGAGATTTCCGTCATTGTCAACGTCAGTTGGATCCATGGCGTCAATTGCAAAGGCCAAGCCCAGTGCTTGGATGTTTTCAATCAGCAGTTGACGCCCTCCACCTGTATTACGGCTTAAGTCACGGCTAGCAAAGTCTACGACGGCCTCAGGATAATCATAGAGGGAGTAGGAGTAGGTCTCATTGGTGTCGATATTTTGATTTCCGTTAAGGTCCATAGTAAAAGTGATTGAGCTGTTTCCATTGGCTGTTGTATCAGGAGAATTGTTTAAATCTCGAAATTTAATATCAGTAATTCCAAAATTACCAGAAGCGGTTGGATCATATCCTGCGGTATGAAGCTCATTTGTCAAGATGCTCATAGCTACGCGGGTATTTTCTTGTAGTGTCAGAATTTTTTCCTGAGCTGAGGAAGTTTGTTGTAGGGATTGATAAATTCTCGATGCGCCTGTTAATACAATTCCAGAAATTGCGATAACAATCATTAGCTCCACAAGGGTGAACCCTTTTTTTTGATTGGTGTAGGTAGGTAGTGCCATGAAATTCAGTTCATCCAGTTATTGGTGTTGAATGGAGTGATGCCATTATATTTGCGAAGAGTAACTGAACCAGCGATGGAGGTAGTTATTGCAAAGCTCACCGTGTTATCTTGGTTGGTTAAATAGGTGATTCCTTGACCACAAAGACCTCTATTGCTAAAGGTGACGCTTGTTCGTTGGTCGATAACATCATTGTTCCAGGTAGCTGTGGCGCCTCCGGCCCCGTAAGCTACTCCGCTCCCGTAAGCGGATAAGAAGACTGTGGGGGATAGGATATCATCGGCGTTGCCGATAATACCATCAGGCCCACTGGAAATAAGTTGATATGAGTCATTTGTCGTGCCAGGATTATCAGTGAATTGAATTTGCCAGATGCGATTCTCCTTGATAGCATTAAATCGAGCTTGCTGCATCTGAGCTATCAGAACGCGAGCGGCTCTTTTAAGGCGAAGCCCGGGGAGCACTTGCATTGCAGAGTTAACGCTAATCGCAGTTATAATGATCATGATTGATATTGCGATCAGCATTTCAATTAAGCTGAAGCCGTTTTGTGTTGGTTTGGTATCCCGTAGTTTCATAATGAGTAAATTATTAGTTCGAGCATGGAGTGTGCCATGAGCCATAAAACATTTTTTTATTCGGATAATTTTGATAGCCCTGGAGTAACTGTATGATGGCAAATGTTTAACTTGCTTAAGTTATGATATTTTTATTCTATTAGTTTTATTCATCTATTTTGTACAAAAAAGTAACGATGGATTTTACTTTCAAGCAATAAATAAATTTATTTCGGCCTAGGCTTTAATGCTATCTGTGAATGAGCATGTTCCAGAATCTGTCATGCACCTATTATGTTACCTAATTACGCTATATTTAGGCAGAATTTTTTTATTAAATAGATCAGATGGTCGATTCTTAAAAAAATAACAATAAAGCCCTAAAAAATTATATGACAATTTAAGGCAGATGTTGTGACACAAAATGTCAGTGAAAATTCGAGTGTCGGATCAGTCCATTGCTGTATATGCAAAGCAACTGAGAGCCTTGTTGCACAACCAACTGATTTTTAAAGAAATATAAAACATCGTGTTCGCTAGGGGCATGATGGCACATATCTTGATTAGAGAAAAGTCGTCAGTCATTTTGCTGCCAATGGTTATTTGGGTAATTATACAATTCTCAACAGGAGGAAACATCATGCTAAACTTTATTAAGGACGCAAGAAGTCAGAAAGGTTTTACCTTGGTCGAATTGATGATCGTAGTTGCGATTATCGGCATCCTGGCGGCTATCGCCATCCCGCAGTTTGCTGCATACCGGACGCGGGCCTTTAATGCCAACTCCAAGGCCGTCAACAAAATGGCCGTAGGTGCCCAATCTGACCTAAACTCAGAGTTGGGCTGTTATGGCCACACAGAATCGGTACTTGGTGCACTTAATGCTGCAGCGGCAGTCGCGCAAGCCGTCGTTGGTGTCACCGCCGAGATGGTCTCGTCAGATACCGCTGGAGCGGCTATTGGGGCTACGGCCACCGTTGGAGGCGGCAGAGTCGTCGGAGTAAATACTGCTACAGCCAAGACATTCTCCGTGCCACTGGGGATTGGTCAGGGAATGTCAATTTTGACCTCAGAAAGTGCTGTTACTGCTGGTGCCTGTAACAGTGGCGGCTGTTCAAATGTCATCTATACCCGCCATGATAAAGGAGACACGGCCTACGGGTCTGACTCCGATGCCCCAAATCAGTTGTACAGTGTCAGCAACCCGTCATGGCCTACGGGAGCTGACACCTTTGGTATCGTTGGGATAACCTCCCCAGTGACAGTATACGCTGCGACCGATAACGCCGTCAGCATTGTCGGGGCTGGTGGCGGCTTGCCAACCACCAACTGGGCACTGGTACAGTAGAATAAAGACCCTCACCTGATGCAACAGCCCTGGCCGCTCCTTCGGTCTGGGCTGTTGCATTTCCGCCCACCCATTTTCTCAATTGCGATAAAACACCATGACCACAGCCATTGCCATCGACAGGCTCAATAAGTCCTTCGGTAGCCGAGGCAAAAAAAATCTGGCACTCCATAACCTCTCCCTCACCATCGCCCCAGGCGAAGTCTTTGGCTTTCTCGGCCCCAACGGCGCAGGCAAATCCACCACCATCAAACTGCTGCTCCATTTTTTAAAGCCGGACAGCGGAACGCTCTCCATTCTCGGCCACACCGTAGGCCAAGACGAGTTCCGCAATCAGATCGGCTACCTCTCCGAGTTCCCTTTTTTCTACGACCATCTCAGCGCGCGTGAGACCTTACAACTCTCCGGCCGCCTGAGTGGCATGTCAAGTCAGGCCCTGCGCGAACGAATCCCCCTGCTTCTTGCCCGCATGAACCTCACTGAGGCCATCGACCGGCGGGTGGGCGGCTTTTCCAAAGGTATGAAGCAGCGCCTGGGCATGGCCAACGCCCTGATTCACGACCCTCAGGTACTCATCTTTGACGAGCCGATGAGCGGCTTAGACCCCTTGGGCCGTCATCTCATAAAAAACATCATCATCGATTTGCGACAGCAGGGTAAGACGGTGTTCTTCAGTTCACATATCTTAAGCGACATCGAGGATCTCTGCGATCGGATCGGCATTGTCCACCGAGGGCACCTTCTCTATAGCGGGGAGCTTCAAGATTTCATCAAAGGCAGCGCCAGTTTGGAAGAGCACTTTGTCGCCATTATCGAGGAATACGACCATGCAGCAAACACTCCGTAATCTCTGGTTCCTCGCTTTATCCACCTTTATCGAGGGCATCCGCCATAAGGCTCTCTGGGCCATAGTCTGCCTGGCCACTTTCCTGACCATGGCCAATATCTCTGTTGCAGAGCTCTTCTCGTGGGATTTAGGCAAGGTCTCGGTGGAATTTGGCCTCTCCGCCGTTGCCTTCACCGGGCTGTTGCTGGTCTTTTTCCTTGGCCTGAAAATACTCGCCGATGACCTGGAGCGTAACCGTATTTACCTGCTCATGTCGCGGCCGGTGGCGGGTTGGCACTATATCACCGGTAAATATCTCGGTCTGGCCCTGACCCTTGGGCTTTCGACAATAATTCTGGGTGGAGCCGCCGCCCTTTCTATGCAGTATGTACTCTGGCAATACCCAGCCTTTGTGCCACCCAATTTCTCCTGGCTCACCTATGCCATGGCCATGACCTGCCAGTGGCTGGCCCTGCTGATGATGCTCGCGGTGAGCTTCCTCTGTTTCAGTTTTGCCAGCCAACCATTTGTTGCGTTATTGCTTGCCGTCTCCACCTATCTTGTCGGCCAAAACATGGAACTTTTGCGACGGGTAGTGCTGGAAAACGCCCACGCCGGCATCCTCAGCGGGCAGGAAAAATTTGTGCTGGCCCTCTCCTGGATCTTCCCCAATCTCTCTCTGTTCGATAAAAAATATGTAGCGGCCTACGGCTTTGCTTTCAGCGGCCAAGAGTTTTTGTTGTTAGCTCTCTATTGTCTCTCTTACTGTGCCCTCATTCTTTTCCTATCTAGCAGGCTTTTTAACCGACGGGAGCTTGCCTGATGCAGCTTTTTCTGCGCCAGGGCCTACTCTTCCTCACTCTGCTTTGTTTCTATGCGGCAAGCTACAATGCCTTGCTGAACTATAGGAGCACCCCCTCCAACATTGCCCAACACTCAAGAAGATGGGCCTCGCTCCCTCCCCTTGTGCTCCAGGCCTTGGCTGGCGAATTCAAGGGCCTGCTTGCTGACCTCATTGTGCTTGATATCGGTGCCCAGTTGGGCACAGAACTTGTCCGTGATCCCAGCGGAGGATTTCGAACCGTCAAAAAACAGTACGATTGGCAAAACATCTCCCACCTTTTTTTTACGAGCCAGGCACTTGACCCTTCTTTCCAACAGACATACATACTGGCCCAGGGGTGGCTGCCTTGGGAACCGGCTGGCATGCTGGCCGAGACCGAGAAGATCTTAACAACTGCGACCAAAAATCGCCCTTGGGACTGGCAGCCAAATCACACCTTGGGCTTTAATGCGTATTATTTTTCAAATAACCCAGGGAAGGCCGGCAAACTTTTCCTGGCGGCAGCAAATACACCCAAAGCCCCACCATTTCTTGCCATTTTAGGAGCTCGTCTGGCCCAGAAGGGAGGAGAGACAGAAACCGCTATCGTCATCATGAAATCCATGCTTGCCGATAAGGCTCACGATGAGCCTGGGTATAATGATATGGTTGACCGTCTCCACGCATTAGAAGGGATATTGATTCTGGAACGGGCCAGTCAGCAGTATGAAAAGAGTTTTGAGCAAAAGCCGACATCCCTGGAGCAACTTGTCACAAGCGGTATTCTCGCCGCCTTGCCGGAAAATCCCTACAATCTGCCCTATTGCATTGATACCGAGGGTGTTATCTATTTTGATAATCCCCAATGTCGAGCTTCGTCTACCGGGACAGAAAAGACCAGTCGCTGAATCCTCGCTTTGTTTGTAACCTATGTGTCATTTGTTTTTAAGCGAAATCTACCTCTTGGATCTTCTTCACCTCATACTCCTGTTACCACGTTAATCTAAGTACTCTTATGACACAAAATATCTTGCAATTGTATATTTGTTGGGTAGTATGACCACCTGGTCACATGATGAGAGAAATAACTCAATCCAACAACAACACCTTTAGTAATCTGCCCCTCGAAAAGCGGCTGAGAATTGAGACCGCGCTCGTCAGTGAATTTGCTGCCAAGGGCTATCAGAATGCCAGCTTGAACACTGTGGTCAAGGCATTGGGGATTGCCAAGGGATCGCTGTATCAATACTTCTCTAACAAGGAAGCAATTTTTCTTCATATTTTTGATCACTTCGTCAGGGCGGTCAAAGATATGGTACAGCAGCCTGCGGAGAGTGAACCCACAGATCACGATTTTTGGTCCGTGGTTCGACGGACTATGCTTGCTGGTGTTGCCTTTGTTGAGCGCTACCCTGATTACTATCAACTCTATCTTAATGTACTTTTTGAATATGATATCCCAAACCGGGAGGAGTTGATCTCTCAAGTTCGATTGTTCTCTCTGGATTTTTTTGGACCATTGGCTCTTCAAGGACAACGAGAAGGAACGGTAACCTCTGGTGTACCCGTGTCCATGGTTGTTTTTTTGATTGATGCTGCGCTGGATCGTTTTTTACAGGGTTACGCTCGTTCGTACCTTGATGGCGGGTTGAACTTGGCAGCCAAGGACGGGCCAGCATTGATAACTGAAATTGACTTGTTGATTGAAACCCTCAAGAACGGCTTGACAGGACAAAGAGAATATCGAATATGAGGAATATTATGGATGAGATGATTAAACGTGCAGGCTTGATCGATATATTAGTCAAAATTAATGTGGGAGAGAGGCTGTCAATTGATGATGGTGTCAGACTCTACCGTAGCCCCGACATCTTGGCTGTTGGCTATCTCGCTAACCTGGTAAGAGAGAAGAAGAATGGCAATAACGCCTACTTTATCTATAATCAGCATATCAACTATTCTAATATCTGTACCAACCTGTGTAAATTTTGCGCTTTTGGCAAAGATGCGACTTCGCCATTAGCTTATGAGATGACCATTGAAGATATTCGCAACAAAGTCAAAGAGCGACTTGATGAACCTATAACCGAAATCCATATGGTTGGCGGCATCCATCCAGACTTGCCTTTCAGCTATTATCTTAATGCCTTGTCGGCCATCAAAGAGGTTCGCCCCTTAGTCCATATTCAAGCCTTTACCTGTGTCGAGATCGCCCATCTTGCAGAAATTGCCAAGCTATCAGTATCTGATACGCTAACACAATTAATGTCAGCAGGTCTTGGTTCTATTCCCGGTGGAGGGGCGGAAGTGTTTAGTCCCCGGATCAGGGCCAAGACCTGCGAAAAAAAATTGTCCGGCGAAGGGTGGATAGAGGTGGCAAAGACCGCTCATCGCTTGGGTCTGCAAAGTAATGCCACCATGCTTTATGGTCATATCGAGACTATAGAAGAACGCTTGGAGCACATGGACATGCTGCGTCAAGCCCAAGATGAAACCGGAGGTTTCATGACCTTCATCCCCTTGGCCTTTCATCCTAAAAACACCGAGATGGCCGATATCTCCAAAAGTTCTGGCATCGAGGATCTTAAGAATATTGCCGTTGCCCGTCTCTTTCTTGATAATTTTCCTCACATCAAGGCTTATTGGGTGATGATAGGGATCAAGCTTGCCCAGGTGGCCTTATCTTTTGGCGCAGACGATATCGATGGTACGGTCAAGGAGGAGATCATCACCCGTATGGCGGGTGGTGAGAGTGAGCAATCCCAGGCGCGCCA
>VMSU01000193.1 GCA_013792005.1 Desulfobulbaceae bacterium | reverse complement strand
ATCGCATGATACTCAATGTCAGTGTGTCCTCAGCCATTGGCAGGACCCAATCACCGTCAACTGTCAACTGTCAACTGTCAACCGACAACCTGAGCGGTTACGTTGTTACCAATTAGATAATGGCATTATTTTGTGACAACGGCTTAGTGACTTGTCAAAGGTTTTCGTAGAGGTCGGGGTAGAGCTGCTTGGCACATTTCGGGCAGATCCCGTGAGTGAATTCGGCGTCGGTTCTAGTTCGGAAATAGTCTTCCACCTTGTGCCATTTGCCATTGTCGTCACGGATCTGCCGACAGGATGAGCAGATGGGCAGAAGGCCACTGAGGGTTTTGACCTGTTTTAATGCCTCGGTTAGTTCTTCGATCAACCGTTCCTTCTCTTTTTCCGCGGACCTGCGGGTTTCGATCTCCTGATTTAAGGTATCGTTGACTTGGGTGAGTTGTTGAGTTCTGGTTATTACCCGTGTTTCCAGTTCGTCGTGGGCTTGGCGGAGGGCTTCCTCCGCAGTGTTCTTTTCATTAAGGTTTTTCAAGGCGTTGATGAAAGTGTATATCACTACTGCCATGAGGAAGACAGCCATTACTGAAACGGATATGCTGACATTGCGCAGCAGCTGTCGTAACCTCTTGCGAGCGATAGTATTGTCGTAGTAGATCTCAAAGGCCCCTACAAAGGCGTTGCCGTGCATTATCGGCACGTAGGTCTCGACCACATCAATCGGCATGGTCTGCCCTTCCATGGTGACGGTGTTCTTTTGGACAACTTTGGTGTAGAGTTGCCCTTGGGCTACCAACATCTTGAAATAGTCATGAGTGTTGATTTGCCCGACGTCCTCTTTGTCGGTGGAATAAATGATAGTGCCGTCCGGCTTGAAAATTTTTACTTTGATGATCTGCAATTCATGCTGTAGTTCGGTCAGTTGTACTTCCTTGTCAGAGGTGAGGAAGGTCTCGTTAAATTCTGGAGTCTTGGGGAACAGGGTAAGGGTAATGTAGTTTGCAATCTTCACCGCTTCTCGTTCTGACGATGTGGTAACAAAATTGACAAAAGCGGGGTCGAGATAGAGGAAAATGTATAGCGGAAAACTGATCAGGACGATGGCTGATGCCAGGATGATCTCGGTTAAAATGTTAGCTTTCTTTTTGGTGGGCATTGGAGGCTCGTTGGCGAAATAAGGGTTTTGTCAGCGTGATTTTGGTTTTGGTCGAGGACAACGAGGACTTGTTGCTCCGATCAGGTCACTGACAAAGCAGATGCGGGGCTGCTGGATGGTTACGTATATTGTAACTATCCACCTTCTGACCCAGAAAGGTGCCGAAGCCCAGAACCGTAACAGTTCAGCAGTGCCGCAGATGCTAGGCATCGGCCTGCGATGTGTGCTTTTCGCACATGATCAGGCCGATAACAACGCAGATGTGGCACTGCTGAACAGTTACCGTATATTTTCAATTGTTGTAGCAATTGGTGATGGCATACGTCAATCGAAAAGAGTGAAATCACTATGGCTTGTTTGTGGCGCAAGGCGAGGACCTGGTAAATGTGTTTAACAGGCTATGCATGATGCTTGTGATGAATGCCTGCATCGGAAAAAATAAGAGGGATGCACAATGGAGCAGAATATTATTGATGTGGTGATTGTCGGCGCAGGTCCTGCGGGATTACAGGCAGCTGTTCACGCTGCACGGAAGAAGGCCTCGGTGGTTGTTTTTGGTAAAGGCGCAGGGAGCAGTATCAGCGGCGCTCATGTTGAGAATTACCTTTGTGTGGGTGGTGTGACTGATGGTGCAGAGATGTTGGCCGTCGGCAGAGATCAGGCCCGGCGCTTTGGAGCGGAGGTCAGGGAGGAGGATGTGCTCCGGATCGAGCTTGAGGAGGAAGGTGGATTGTTCAATATTCACACTGAGACATCGAAGCTACGAGCGCGCACTGTCATTCTTTCAACCGGCACGGCCCGTAAGAAGCTGAAAGTTCCCGGAGAGAAGGAGTTGGCCGGGAGGGGGGTGAGTTATTGTGTCGATTGTGATGCCAACTTCTTTCGTAATGCACCCGTTGCTGTGGTAGGCAATGGCAGCGCTGCCGTTGATGGCGCGCTGACGCTATTAGGGTATACCCCGGAGGTTTACCTCGTGAGTCAGAAACTTGATATCTCATCGGAACTTGAAAAGAAGCTTAAGTCGAGCGCAGTTCGCCGTTTCGACGGAGTCTGGGTGGAGAAGATCCAGGGCGAGAGCGCTGTGGAATCGGTGCTCCTGTCTGATGATCGCACGCTGGCTGTCGAAGGAGTTTTTATCGAACTGGGGGCCAAAGGGGCAATCGAGTTGGCTATTAATCTGGGGGTGCTCTTAGATACTGACACCATGACTCATATCGATACCAATAAGAGGCAGGAAACTAATATCACAGGTATTTATGCTGCCGGGGATATTGCCGGCCAGCCCTACCAGATGGCGAAGGCTGTGGGCGAAGGTTGTGTGGCGGGATGGGAGGCTGCCAATTACGCCAATCATCTTAAGCGTCATTCTGCAGCATAGTGGTGAGGTGATCGTGGACGATCAGGGAGGGTTTGGACCCGATCATTATTACATGGTTATGGCTTATGCTGAGGCTAAAGCAGCTGGCCTTCGAGATGAGGTGCCGGTTGGTGCGGTATTGGTGGATACCGCAGGCAGGATTTTAGCCAGAAACGGAAATCGTACCATTGAACTCTCTGATCCAAGCGCTCATGCCGAAATGCTGGTTTTGCGGGCGGGCGGAGCAGTAAGAGGGAATTATCGCCTGGAGGGTGCGACCCTCTTTGTCACATTGGAACCGTGTCTGATGTGCATGGGGGCCATGATTCACGCTCGTTTGGCCCGTCTTGTTTTTGCAACCCTGGATCCCAAGACCGGGGCTGCTGTGAGTCTTTATCAGGTCGGACGAGATGGCCGCTTGAATCATCAGCTTGCTGTTAATCAAGGACCAATGGCCGATGAGTGTGGGACTCTGCTTCGGGATTTCTTTAAGATGAGGCGGGAAAAGACCTCTCTCAGGTGATGGCAGTGACTCTGCTTCGGGTGGAGATGAAAAGAAAAAAGGCAGGGCCTTTCGGCCCTGCCTTTCCAAGGAGGAGTAAAGGAGAGGACAAATCACCTTTAGAGATAATATGCTACATTGTGGTGGTTGAGTCAAGCCTAAAATTTTGATGATACGATGTTTTTTTTGGAGTGAGTATAGCGGTTGTGATTTTGTATTTTAGGTGGTTAATTGTTACAGAAAAATTAGAGTTACACCCTTTTGGTTATTTGCAGAACATTTCATCACCCCAAGTTCTTCTCCGTCATTTTGTTCTCCTTTGTCTAACGAATCAGACTTCAGTCAGAGCTCCTTATTAATCTGCCGCAGTATCATTTTCTTTGCATTGTGCTCTGTTATTGGCATATTGTATTTTGTATTTGGAAAAGCAGTGCGGTAGGGAATGTCAAGGAGGAGGGGCTATGGGGTTTTGGGCTGGGATTAAACAATTGGCTGCAGTTCCTGAGCAGAGATTGCATCTGGGGCACCCGGTAAACGTTTACAGTCCGGTGATGTCCGCACGTTCAACGCTTCTGAAGAACGATTACGATTTATCAATAAAGGATGCGAAAGTCCTTGCCTTGGTCTTTGGTTGTCATTAATTGGGTGTGTTATAATTGATGGTCTCGCAAAAAGTCATGGGATGGCTAAGCAAAAGGGTCGATATACAGGGCGCAGTGTGCTTTTGCGAATGAGGCCACACATATGGTGTGCCGAATGAGCAAAAGTGCGCTGCAACGCAGTAGATCGGTCTTTTTGCTTAGCCATCATAATTAAGGCAGATACATGTTCCCCTCTTCTGTGTGGATGTAATTTTTTGCCAGAAGGTCTCCAAAAGAAAATAATATGAGGATCAGTTATGAGTGAATTTACGAATGTTTCGGTCGTAAGAGAGGCTAATATCTATTTTGATGGTAAAGTTACCAGTCGAACCATTGTCTTTGGCGATGGGAGTAAAAAGACATTGGGGGTGATGCTGCCAGGGGAGTACGAATTTAATACTGGTGATAAAGAGACTATGGAGATCATGAGCGGCGAAATGGATATCATGCTTCCTGGAGAGACGGCATGGCGGACTATTCGCGGCGGGGAATCGTTTGAGGTGCCGGCTCAGGCAAAGTTTGGCCTCAGGGTTAAGGCCATTTCAGACTATTGCTGTTCGTTCATCAAATAGTCTGACGCCATGTCTGATTATGGAATCACGATAAATCACATTTATGAAAAGTGTTAACATGGCCTGCGAGGCGCCTTTAGAAAAAGGATATGGTAAGTCATGAACCAGCTTCCTCTTGTTGCATCTCATATTGATTGGAGAACCGTTTTCGATGCCATGAAGGATCCGGCAATGATCCTGGATCTTGAGTATAGGATCGTAGTTGCCAATGCTTCAATGGAGCAGATGGCTGGTCTTGCCCAGGAGCAGTTGGTCGGTCGTCATTGTTATGAGGTTTTTTATGGGGTCAATGAGCCTCCGGAAGGGTGTCCGTATTCTCTTCTGATCAGGTCTCACACAGATCTTCCCGTGAGTCTGGTGATGGAGTGCCAGGATAAGATGTTTTCGGTTGCCGTGACCGCTCTTCATGACTCTGAAGGCAGGGGCATCGGCACCTTGAATGTGGCTAAGGAGATTACTGAGCAGAAGATGGTCGAGGCTATTCTGCGGCGGAGTCTCAGGGTTCAGCGGATGGTTACTCATTGCAATCAGGCTTTGGTGCGTATTGAGGATGAAAACGAGTTGCTTGCCACTATCTGCCAGATCATGGTTGATCAGGGTGGTTATCGCTTAGCCTGGATAGGCTATGGTTTGGATGATGAAAATAGTACTGTCTTGCCTAAGGCTTCAGCTGGTTATGAGGAAGGATATATTGATACTTTGAAGCTGACGTGGGCAGATACGGAGCGTGGCCGCGGTCCAACCGGGAGCGCTATTCGTACTGGCCGGCCTGTGATCTGTCGGGATATCGGTTTGGATCCTAACTTCTCGATCTGGCGGGCCGAGGCGCAACAACGAGATTTTTCTGCCTCTATCGCCCTTCCTTTGCCCCTACGAAGTGGACGGGGCGCCCTTAATTTGTATGCTGCCGAAAGTTCTGCATTTGACGAGCAAGAAGTTCATCTCCTTAAGCAGCTTGCCGATGATCTGGCTTATGGGATAAGCGTTATCCGAAATCAGGAGTCGTATCGGCATACAGTCAGGGCCTTGCGGGATTCAGAGAAAAAGTATCGGAGCCTGATTGCAAACGCCTATGATGCCATTATCCTGGTCGATGCCGAGAGTGGGTTCGTTCTTGAGGCCAATGCTGCGGCCGAGCGTTTACTCGGGCGATCACAGGCAGAAATTGTAGGGATGCACCGAAACGAATTCTGTCCGGGCGTTGATAGTGAGTTGTGTCAAAAAATTCTGACCTGCCAGCCACAAGGGCTCCATAATCTGCCCGAAGATATGTACGTGGTTCGTGGCGAGGGAAGGCTGATTCCTGTTCAGGTCAGCGCCAGCGTTGTCACTGTTGGATCCAAAAAGGTAATTCAGGGTATTTTTCGTGATATCGGGCAAAAAAAGCAAGCAGAGGAACGACTCAGTCGCGCTCAAAAGATGGAATCCCTGGGCGCTCTTGCCGGCGGTATTGCTCATGACTTCAACAATATCCTTTCTCCTATTCTTGGCTATGCCGAACTCTGCTTGAGTATGGTGGACCCGAGTGACAAACTGCATGCATTCATGGGTGAAATTCTTGCTGCCACTCACCGCGCTAAAGATCTGGTGCGGCAGATCCAGACCTTCAGTCGCAAAGGAGAGCAGGAGAGTCATCCCCTTTTGATCCAGACCATTGTCAAGGAGGCGCTGAAGTTTCTCAGGTCTTCCCTGCCCGCCACTATTGAACTGCACGTCGATCTTGATGTGGCTGGCGGCTATGTCCTCTGTGATCCCGCTCAAATCCACCAGATGATCATGGCCCTGTGCACTAATGCCTATCAGGCCATGTTAGCTAAGGGTGGAGATTTGACGGTTATATTGAGGCGGGTGATGGTCGGCGGTGAGCATCAGGTTGTCCCTGGTTTGTCCCCTGGCAGTTATCTTTGTCTTACTGTACAAGATACCGGGATCGGTATTGCGGGCCACGATATCTCCAGGATTTTTGAACCGTATTTTAGTACCAAGGGACCTGGTGAGGGAACCGGCATGGGGCTTGCTGTGGTTGATGGTATTGTCCGGCAGTGCGGCGGGGTGGTTGAGGTGGAGAGTCAGTTGGGGCAGGGGACGACCTTCCGGGTGTATCTGCCGGAGATTGTGGATAAGGTTGTACCCACTGAGGAAGATGCTGTCATTGGCCTGTCGACCGGTAATCAGCATATCTTGCTTGTTGATGATGAGCCTGTAGTAGTGACAACTATGGAGCGGATGTTGACTACTCTCGGGTACCAAGTGACTTCGGCCAGTGACGGTTTGGCGGCTTTGGATATTTTTCAAAGTCAGCCCGATGTTTTTGCCTTGGTTTTAACTGATCAAACGATGCCGCGGATGTCCGGAATTGACTTGGCTCGGGGAGTTTTGTCTTTGCGGCCTGGATTGCCGGTGATAATTCTTTCCGGCTATGAATATTTAAACTCGGAGGATGAGCTGGCCACCTCTGGTATCAAGGCCTTCCTGCGTAAGCCTGTCGGTCTGGCGGAACTGGCAAGAACTCTGACCCGGATTTTGACCGGGGATTGATCACCTTTGGCAGCATGGAGATCCGTGCGAGCCTGATTTTTCTCCTCTCCTCCTGTCTGTTGCCCTGATGCCTGTCTCTGCTCAACTTCACCGGCAATCTTCTTCCTAAATTGCTAGGGCTCATAGCGGCGAGCAGTATCGGTTAGGCAGTTTTATCAAGGCGCCTCTTTGTCCTGCTCCCTTCGACTCCGCCCAAGGGAGCAGGAGATTGATTATGAGTTGGTATTTATCTCCATCGTCAGATTGAGCTGAAAATCATTAAGAGTCACGTTGCGTTTTGATCCTTTTCTGGTTGGGCTTATATTCCCTGTTGTGTTTTCTATTATAGCGAGGTATTTGCTGATCTGTTTGCTCTGTCAGAGTCGTTTGACGGGTACTGTTAGTTCGTAAGGAGCCGCTCTTTTGAATATGGTCGCTGGTTTTCTGACCTGCATAATGCTTGCTGTCAGCTTCAAAATGTGTCGGCATCCAGGTTGCTGGTGAATTTTTAGACCCAACTCACATTCAGGAGTGGTATACTTTAGTCATCTCCAGCACCTTTGTAGGTCGGTCGAGGATATTCATGCATGTTTTTTCGTTGCTTTTGTCTCGCTTGCTATCGTGATTCTGTAGTGTGGAGTGACTAGCTGCTAGTATGTTGGTTTATGTGTAACTGCTCAGCTTCCCAACCGGGATGCCGCCGGTCTTTAGGTTGTCGATTTACAGTTGACGGTGATTAGGTTCTGCCATTGGCTGCGGACACACTGGCATTAAGGGACGCGGAAAATACCGATTTACCATAACGCATCCCGGCTTTGGGCCATTTTTGGTCGCACCTCAATCACAAAATCCTCGACGTAGCGCTGCTACGCCTGCGGTTTTGTTCAATCGGTGCAACCAAATCTGACCCAGATCCGGGCGCGATCCAGGTAAATTGGTAATTTCCGAGTCCCTAAGTATTATGCGATGATTTATGACTAACCATGATGGCGTCGCAAAAAGTCCGATCTACTGCGTTGCGTGGCGGTTTTGCTCGTTCGGCATACCATATGTATGGCCTCACTCACAAAACACACCCCGCGCCTTGTATATCGCACCTTTTGCTTAGCCATCCCCGGACTTTTTGCGAGATTGTCAACCATGATTCTTTTAACCGTAAACCGATAACTGATTACCGTTAACCTAATGTAGTTACGTGCGTGTTTCACTAATCTGTTCCTCAAAAGCTAATTTCACCTTGGATTCTGTTGATATTCATGAGCAAGACAAAAAAGATCATTGTTTTTATCGTGGCGCTTATCTCGATAATATTGTTATGGGAATTTTTAAAGCCGACCCCTGACCCTTCTGAAACACAGAACAAGGAAGTGCGGACTGCCATCGCTCGTATCTGGCCGCTTAAAGTAGTTGTTGATGCTACCGGCCGGGTGGTGCCCGAGCGGGAGGTGGAGATCAAGTGCAAGGCCAGCGGTGAGGTTATTACACTGCCCGTGGAGGTGAGTCAGGAGGTGAAGATGGGAGACCTTCTGGTGCAGCTTGACCCTGCCGATGAGAAGAGGGCGGTCCAGCGGGGCAAGGCCGCCGTGACTGGTTCGCGGGCTAAGGTCGCTCAGGCCAGGTTTAATCTGGCGATTGCTGAGCGTGATTACGTCAGTGAACAATCCCGGGCTCAGTCCAGTGAAAAAGCGGCAATAGCCAAGGCCAAAGAGGCTGAGGCTAAGCTTGCCCGTTTAACGCAGTTGTTTGATAAGAAAATGGCCAGCGCCGAAGAACTTGATGTTGCCAGGAGTGTGCATGCTGTTTCTCAGGCAGAGTGGCAGAGTGCGATAGCCAGGGTGCAAGATCTAGAGAGTAAGAAGGCGCAGGTCAACTCCCGGCGTCAGGAGATCACCATGGCCGAAGCCGCAGCCGAGTCTGATCAGTTAACCCTGTCAGATGCTGAGCAACGGCTCGCCGATACCACAATCGTGGCTCCCATTGACGGTGTGGTCTCTAGCCGGAACGTTCAGGTGGGTCAGATCATCGCGTCAGGCATCAATAATATCGGCGGCGGCACCGCAGTGCTAACCCTCGCCGACCTCACCCGCATCTATGTCCTGGTGTCAGTGGATGAGAGTGATATTGGCCGGGTGGCAACCGGTCAACCAGCCAGAATTACAGTGGATGCCTATCCTGAGCAGGTGTTTAAGGGGGAGGTGGTGCTGGTGGCAACCAAGGGTATCAATGTCTCAAATGTGGTGACCTTTGAAGTCAAGGTTGAGGTGAGCGGTGATAACCGTACTCTCCTGAAGCCGGAGATGACTGCTAATGTCAGCATCGTTACCAAGAATAAGCTGGACAGCCTCCTGGTGCCGGTGACCGCCTTGGAGCGGAAGAAGGGTTTAAGTTGGCTGACGGTGTTGGATAAAGATGGCGCTAGCAACCGGCGGTTAGTGACAATTGGCGACAGCAACAGTGAGTTTGTTGAAATTCTGAAGGGGGTTGAGGTCGGTGAAAAGGTGGTCTTGTCCCCGGAGAACGGCCAGAGCCGTTGGCGGTCTGACAAAAAGGAAGACTCGACCAAGAAAGCTCCTTCGGCCAGGGATGATATGCGGAAGATGCGTCTTATGGGAGGCAGTCACAATAAATGATTCAGACTCGCAATCTTCGTAAGACGTATCTCTTTGGTGGCGCCAAGGTTCATGCCTTGGATGGGGTCGATATCAGCATCAGCGCTGGGGAGATGGTGGCGGTCACAGGACCATCGGGTAGCGGCAAGTCGACGTTGATGCACATCTTGGGGTGTCTTGATACCCCGGACGAAGGCGAGTATTTCCTTGAGGGCGAGAATGTGGCCTCTCTCTCTCCCAATCAGCTGGCTACCGTCCGTAATCGCCGGATCGGTTTTGTCTTTCAATCTTTTAACCTTCTGCCCAGAGTCTCGGCCCTCGAGAATGTGGAGTTGCCCTTGCTTTATGCCGGGCGGTCCGATTCGCGAACTGCTGCCATGAATGCCCTGGCAGCAGTAGGGTTGACCGATCGTCAACAGCATGACCCCAGCCAGCTCTCCGGTGGCCAGCGGCAGCGAGTGGCCATAGCTCGAGCCATGGTCAGCAATCCTGCCATTATCCTGGCTGACGAGCCTACCGGTAATCTTGATTCCCGCACCGGTCTTGAGATCATGGAACTTTTTTCTCAGCTCAATCGTGAGGGGGGGAGAACCATCATTCTGGTTACCCATGATCCCCAGGTGGCTGGATATTGCCATCGTCAGATCCGATTTTGCGATGGCCGGGTGGTGGAGGGAGATGAGTCGTGCTGACCTGGACGCTGATCAAAATTGCCTGTAAGAGCCTGCTGGCCAACTCCTTGCGGACATTTCTCGCTATGTTGGGAATCATCATCGGAGTGGGGGCGGTGATCTCGATGCTGGCCCTGGGATCAGGGGCCAAGGCACAGGTCATGGGACGGGTTACCGCCATGGGCACCAATCTTCTGGTGGTCCGTCCCGGTGGTGATTATCGAGGAGGGGTGCGCTCCGAATCGAACAAGAGTTTAAAGCTTGCTGATGCCGAGGCTATTCTCCGCGAGTTGCCTCAGGTGGAAGCGGTGGCTCCCTTGGTTATGGGCCGGGCGCAGGTTAAATATTTCAACCATAATATGAATACCACCATTACCGGCGCACCGATGACCTATCTTTCTATTCGAGCCTTTGAGGTGGATCAGGGCCAGGGATTTTCTGCGTTGGAGGATGAGCACGTTGCCCGGGTGGCCCTTCTGGGGGCAAACGCAGCTGAACTCTTGTTTACGGGTCAGAATCCTGTCGGTGAAATTGTTCGGATCAAGAATGTTAATTTCAGGGTGATCGGAGTCTTGAAGGCCAAGGGAGACCAGGGGTGGTTTAATCCCGATGATATGGTGGTCATTCCTTTTGCTACGGCGATGAAGCAGATTTTGGGCCAAGACCACCTGTCGGAAATTGATGTCAAGCTGGCTCCAGATGCCGATGCCGGTATTGTTGAGGAGCGAATTGCTGCCATTCTTCGCGCAAACCACCGTCTGTTGCCAGAGGTAGAGGATGATTTTCATGTCCGCAATCAGACTGAGTTGGTGGAGATGGCCTCGTCGTTCACCCGGACCTTTAGTCTGCTCCTGGGAGGTATCGCCAGTATTTCGCTTATTGTCGGCGGGATAGGGATTATGAATATCATGCTGGTCACGGTTACTGAGCGCACCAGGGAGATCGGGGTGCGCAAGGCGATCGGCGCCCGTGAGTGGGATATCTTGCGGCAGTTTCTCCTTGAATCAATTTTGATCAGCGGTGTCGGCGGCATCTTAGGCATAGGCTTAGGTTTTGGTGTTTCCTGGGTATTTAGTCAGTTTACCGATTTTACCATGTTGATTGAGGGCCGGAGTATCGTGCTTGCCCTCGCGGTGTCGGCCTCGGTTGGGATCTTCTTTGGCTATTATCCAGCCCGGCGCGCCGCTCAGTTAAACCCCATTGAGGCTTTACGTTACGAATGAAGAATGATTTTCGCACTTGGGGTCCGATATTGCCCCTTCTCATCCTTGTCCTGTTCAGTACGGCATGCGTCAAACAGATTCTACCAGGTCGATCCATGTCAAGCCCTGCGGTTGCGGGTGAGACCAGGTTAAAAGAACTTTTGGGCGCGCTTGATAAGGATCTGGTTACGCCGATGGTGGTGGCCCCGCCGGTAGCCGTGCCTGAGGGCGCGCCGATGACACTTACCCTTCAGGACGCAGTGTTGACCGGGCTGGAACGGAATCAGAGTTTCAATGTCGAGCGTCTTGAACCGGCTATCAGCCGTACCGGCGAAGAGGTGGAACTGGCGGCGTTTGACCCAGCGCTGACGGGATCAGCCAGTCAAACTCATGGTCAGGAAACAGGGGGACAGTCTTCACTGCGGTCCATGTTATCAAATACAGGAGTCTCAGACGATGCTGAGACCACCAGGGTGGGGCTTGGTCTCAGCCAGGCCACCACCCTTGGCGCCACCGTGGCCTTGAATGTTGACGAGGCTAAACAGAAAAGTGATGTCAATGATTCTTCTGTGAAGCTGGGAAGTTGGGACCTGACGGTTACTCAGGCGCTGCTGCAAGGGCGAGGTCCAAGTGTTACGCTGGCCCGTCTTCGTCAGAGTCGGCTGGATACCGAGATGTCACTGTACGAGGTGCAGGGAGCGGCAGAGGCCTTGGTGTCTCAAATCGAACAGGGTTATTGGGATGTGGTTCTGGCAGGCAGATCCCTTGATATCTATGAGCAGTCTCTGGCTATTGCCCGACAGCAGGTAGAGGAGGTCGTTGAACGGATCAAGGTTGGGGTCTTAGCCGAGAGCGAGGCAGCGGCGGCGGAAAGCGAGGCAGCGGCGCGGGCAGAGCAGTTGGTCACGGCTAAGGGAATTTTGGTTAAGGCGCGATTGAACCTCTTGCGGATGGTGAACCCGGCAGGTCCGGCTGATTGGCAGGCAGTGGTTGTTCTGCCGGATGTCCCGGAACTGCCGCCGGACATGGCTCTTGATGGGGTGGAAAGTCATGTCTCCCTGGCTCTTGCTAAGCGGCCCGATCTGAATCAGGCGCGTCTCCAGGTGCGACGCCGTGATCTGGACGTAGTTCAGACCAGGAATGGACTTCTTCCTAAGCTTGATCTTTTTGTCTCATTAGGTGGCTCCCGGTATACTCAGTCGGTCTCCGGAACTCCTGATGAGACCGATAATCAGAAGGCCTATGCCGGAGGACTCACCTTGGAGCTGCCACTGGGCAATAGGGCCGCCAAAGCGCGCCATGCCGCTGCGGGGTGGTCGCTGGATCAAGCGGGGCATGCCATGGCCAATATGGAACAGTTGGTCCAGGTGGACGTCCGCTCTGCCTATGTCGATGTCGAACAGTTTCTAGCTCAGGTCAAGGCTGCCGAGGCCACCCGCGTGTTGCGTGAAAAAACCTTCGCCATTGAGCAGGAAAAGTTCCGTTTAGGCCGTTCCACCACGCTTCTCGTCGCCCAAGCTCAGCGTGATATGGTGGCCAGTCAGATTGGCCAGGCCGAAGCGGTGATCGGTGTCCGTAAGGCATTGACCAGTCTCTATCGTCTTGAAGGTTCGTTGTTGTCCCATCGTGGAGTTATTCCCTAAACGGCTTAGGTTATCGGTTTACGGTTTACGGTTGACAGTTGACGGTTGTCAGTTGTCGGTTAAAAGAATCATGGTTAGTCATAAATCATCGCATGATACTCAATGTCAGTGTGTTCTCAGCCATTGGCAGGACCCATTCACCGTCAACCGTCAACCGGTAACTGATTACTGTCAACTTGAGCAGCTATGACATGACTTTACTAACCACAAGTTCTATTAAGGGCAGGCTTATTGTCAATAGCGGACTACTGCTCTTCCTCTTCGTGTTGGCGTTGGTGGTGCACCAGGTCGCCTTGAACCGGATTGAATCCGCCTTTATTTTGGTGGAGGAGAATCAGCGTCATTATGATGCCAAGGCATGGGAGATCAAGACCGGGATGCTGGGTATTGAACTGGCAGTCCACGGTTTTTTGGTGCACCGAAACCTTGTTCAGGCCCGGGAGGTTGAGCAGGGTCTTGCCGAGGTCGTCCGTTTGACCGGAGATATCAGGCAGTATGCCAATGCTCATGGCAACCGGCAATTTGCTGACCTTGCTGTGGCAATAGCTAATTTTACCAGTTCCTATGAAGATCTTTTCCGTCAGATGCGTTCAGCTGAGATACGTAGGGGAATGAATGAAGAGAACGGCATCATGGGGGCCATGCGTGTGGCGGCTCACCGGCTTGAAACGACTGAGATTGTTGAGCATGGGTTGGGGCAAGTGTTGGAGGCCCTTCTTAGAGTCAATGCCATTCTCCGGGCAGATGACGGCAGCGATTTGAATTCCAGGGTCGAGGCCATGGACAGGGCACAGGTCAAATTTGTCCAGCTATTTAATAACCATGTGCCAAACACGGAAGCAAATCAAGACCTGTATCGCCTCTTCGAAGCCTATCAGTTGACAATTCATCACTATTTTGTGGCAGCGTCCGCCCCTGATAAGTCACCTGATCTGTTAGCGGCCGAGGAGAGGGCTTCGCAAGGGTTCATTGCTTTGAGCCGCCGGGTGTTGCAAAATCATGTCCCTAATGTTGCGGCTCTGATTATGAGTATCCGCCGGAATGAGAAGGACTATATTCAGCGCCATGAGGAAGAGTATATCGTCAAGACTCATAGTGCGATTCAAGATCTGCGGGATACTTTTGCCAATTCTGAAGTCTCCCAGGACCATATTGCCAGCGCCAATTACGTCCTTGATGAGTATCTGAAAAATTTTGACGCCCTGGTGTCGGTTGATCGTGAGATTGCCGGCTTAAATGAGCGTTTGCTGGACGAGGCCAGCAGTGTCGATGATGCAGTGGAGGCTATCTTGATTGCTGCTATCAGGGCAGCGGAGCAAGAGGAACAGCAGGCGCGGGAAAGGTCGTGGCGAGCAAGTCTTGCCGCTTTTTCCATCTGTTTGGTTGCCTTGCTGTTAGGTGTCTGGTTGTCAATCAGTATCAATCGTTCCATTAATACGCCTCTCAAAAAGGTGCTTGATGCCTTAGCTCTTATTGCTCAAGGGGACTACAGCGCCCGGATTGTCAATCTGGCAGTAGACGAGATAGGGCATCTAGGGCGGATTTTTAATCGGATGGCCGAGGCCATCGGCAATAATCAGTGGCAGGCCAACGGTCGTAATCAATTGGCCGAACTCTTGCGCGAGGATAAAAGCGAGGAGCGACTATGCCGTGATGCCATTGTCTTCCTGGCCCAGTATCTTGGCGCCTTGGCCGGTGCTTTTTATGTGCGGCGGGCCGATGGCAGATTGACCCTTTCGGCGAGTGTATCGTTGTCTGCCATGAAAGATCTGCCAGTGTCTTTTGAACCCGGTCAAGGGCTTGTTGGTGAGGTCGCTCTGAGTCGACAGTTGCTTGTGGTCAATGGGCTGCCTCCTGATTATTTGCGTCTTGAGTCGGGTTTGGGGCAGACAGCCCCGGTCTCTCTTCTTGTTCTGCCGGTTATTTGGCTGAATGGGGTCCAGGGGGTGATTGAACTTGCGGCTTGTTCTCCGTTTAGTGAGGAGACGCGGGTGTTTTTGGCCGAGGCCGCCGAATCCATTGCCATCGCCCTGTATTCTTCTCGTCAGCGGAAGAATACTTTGGATTTGCTTGATGAGACACAGCGTCAGGCCGCAGTTCTTCAGAGGCAGCAGGAAGAGTTGAGGGCCGCTAATGAGGAGCTTGAGGATCAGACCCAATCCTTGCGCCGCAACGAGGAGGAATTGAAGTGTAATCAGGAGGAACTGCAGGCGGCGAATGAGGAATTGGAAGAGAAAAGTGAATCTCTGCTGCGGAAGAATCAGGATATCGAACGGTCGAACCGGGAGCTTGAGGAAGCTTGGCGTGATATTGATGCCCAAGCCAGGGAGTTGGCTGCTGCGAATAGATATAAGTCCGAGTTTCTGGCCAATATGTCTCATGAGTTGCGCACTCCGCTCAATAGCCTGCTTCTCCTTGCCCGCAATCTGTCGCAAAATAAAAATGGCAATCTGGAACCGACTCAGGTCGAATCAGCGACCATTATTCACAACAGTGGTCAGGATCTGTTGCGGTTGATCAATGATATCCTTGATCTTTCCAAGATTGAAGCCGGGCGCATGGACATTGCCAGCGAGGAGATCAGCCTGCGGGGGCTTGGTGACTGGCTGAAGAGCAATATGGGTCATCTGGTGAGTGAGCAAGGTCTCGACTTTGTGGTGGAGATCGATGACACCCTGCCTAAGGCTATTGTTTCTGATCGGATGCGGATTGAGCAGATCTTGCGCAATCTGGTGGGCAATGCCGTCAAGTTTACCCATCAGGGCAGTGTCACGGTGCGTTTCCAGCGGCCTCCATCTGGTCTTAATTTGACGCGTTCAGCTCTTGATCCCACTCAGGTCATCGCTATCGCTGTCAGTGATAGCGGAATCGGTATTTCGCCTGAGCAGCAGCTCATCATCTTTGATGCCTTCCGGCAGGCGGAAGGAGGCACCGCCCGTCAGTACGGGGGCACGGGTCTGGGACTGTCCATCTCCAATAAACTTGCTCACCTGTTGGGAGGTGAAATTCAACTAGCCAGTCAGATGGGGCAGGGGGCGACTTTTACTGTATTTCTACCTCTGCGCCGAGATGTCGAATCCCCTCTTGGTGAGAGAGTGACTGATGCGCTGACCTGGCCAAACCCGGAAACTCAAGCGAGTGCTGAGGTTGAGACTCTGCCAGTTGTCGCCGATGACCGCGATCATTTGGTTCAGGGCGATAAGCGGCTCTTGATCATTGAAGATGACGTTAATTTCGCCTCTATCCTTTTAGCTCAGGGCCGGGAAAAGGGTTTTAAGGGACTGGTTGCCTTGACCGCCGGTCAAGGCCTCCGGTTGGCCAAACAGTACACTCCTGGCGCCATTATCCTCGATATCCGGTTGCCGGATATCGACGGGTGGCAGGTGCTTGAAACCTTGAAGAAAGATCCGGCTCTTCGCCATATCCCAGTGCATATGATTTCAGGCCAGGAAAAGACCCTTGAGGCATTCAAGAAAGGGGCTATCGGTTTCCTGACTAAGCCGGTGAGCGAAGCCGACTTGGAAACCGCTTTCGTCTGCCTGGAGGACGCGCTGTCCAGGCAGATGAAAAAGCTGTTGGTGGTCGAGGATGATAGCTATATTCAGCAGGCCATCGCCGAGCTGATTGGCAACGGTGATGTCACGGTAACCGGGGTGATGAGCGGCGAAGAGGCGATTGCTCAGCTTTGCGCCAATAAATATGATTGTATGGTCCTTGATATCGGCCTGCCGGATATGACAGGCTTTGAGTTGCTTGATCGTCTGAGCCGGGACGAGACTATTGAGATCCCCCCAGTTATTATTTATACAGGTCGCGAATTGACCCGGGAAGAAGGGGGGGCCTTGGCTAAATACACCGATACGGTAATTATTAAGGGGGTCAAATCGGAAGAACGGTTACTTGACGAAACTGCCCTTTTTCTGCATCGGGTGGTGAGCAAGCTGCCGCTGGAGAAGCGGAAGATGATTGCCAGTCTCTATGATCAGGATACCATGTTTCATGATAAACGGATCATGGTGGTTGACGACGATATGCGTAACGCCTTTGCCCTGTCGCGGATACTGGAACAGCGAGGGATGAAAATTATTTTGGCAAACGATGGTCGTCATGCCATGGAGTTGCTCGCTCAGGAGAATTCTGTCGATTTGATCCTGATGGATATCATGATGCCTTTGATGGATGGTTATCAGACTATCGCTGCGATTAGGGACCAGGGACAGTTCTGGAATCTGCCGATTATCGCCCTGACCGCTAAGGCGCTACCGGAAGATAAGGAGAAATGCATGGCTGCTGGAGCCAGTGATTACCTGGCCAAGCCGGTAAATGAGGATAGGCTGCTGGCTATGATGCGGGTCTGGCTCTATCGCTGACAAGGGTAGCTGGTTATGGACCATGGGGAAGTTCTGGGGATAGAGATTGACCTGTTGCTGGAAGCTATTTTTCGGCGCTATGGCTATGATTTTCGACATTATGCCAGGGCTTCAATAGAGCGTCGTATTCGCCATGGCATGGAACGTCTCAAATGCGAGACGGTTTCGGAATTGATCGGTCGCATCCTCCATGAGCCGGATACCTTTCAGGACTTGATCGATAGCTTTTCAATCACAATTACCGAGATGTTCCGTGATCCGGAGGTTTATTCCTTATTACGGACCAAGGTCATCCCCTATTTGGCCACCTATCCATTCATCAAGGTGTGGCATGCCGGTTGTGCCAGCGGAGAGGAGGTCTATTCCCTGGCTATCGTGCTTCTTGAAGAAGGGATCTTGGAGCGGACGACAATTTATGCCACTGATTTTAACGAAGCAGAACTCTTGAAAGCACGGGATGGCATCTACCCTAACGCCAGGCTGACAGATTATAGTCGAAATTATCTTACAAGCGGCGGCAGAAGGACTTTGGCTGATTATTATTTTGCTGAGTATGATTCGGTGATTATGGCCAAGTTCTTGAGGGAGAGGATAACCTTTGCCCGTCATAATCTGGCGTCTGATCAGGTCTTTGGCGAGATGCACCTGATTGTCTGCCGCAATGTGATGATCTACTTCGACCGAACGCTGCAGGACAGGGTTTTGACTCTCTTTGATGACAGCTTGATTGGCAATGGGTTCTTGTGCCTGGGGACCAAGGAGAGCTTGCTTTTTTCTACCCTTGCCGGCAAGTATCGGGAGCTTGACCGTCATCTCAAGGTGTACCGTAAACATCTTGATCCGATTGGCTTTGTCGATGGTGGCAGGATGTGATATCATATTAAGTTGTCGGTTGGCGGTTGACAGTTGGCGGTGAATGATCCTACCAATGTGGCTGAGTACACACTGACATCATGCCTCACACGATGATTCATGATTAACCAAGATTCTTTTTACCGTAAACCGATAACCGTAAACCGTAAACCAATAACCGATAACGTGAGCAGTTACCCAAATATTTAATCTGAGCAATTCGTTATGAGTGATAACCCTGTCAAAATTCTGATCGTCGATGATCGACCGGAGAATCTTTACGCCATGCGGGTGACCTTAGCGCCGCTTGGGGTCGAGATGGTGACTGCGAGTTCGGGTAACGAGGCGCTGGCGCTGATGCTACGTCATGATTTTGCTCTGGTTCTTCTTGATGTGCAGATGCCGGGAATGGATGGATTTGAAACCGCCACCTTAATGCAGAACAACCAAGCTACCAGAGGTGTTCCGATCATTTTTGTCACCGCCATCAGCAAAGAGCGGCAACATGTCTTTAAGGGGTACGAAACTGGAGCGGTAGATTATCTGTTTAAACCCCTGGATGCCGATATCCTTCTTGGTAAAGTCAAGGTCTTTGTCAGTCTTCATCAGGCCAAGCTGGATTGTGCCAGGATGCATCAGGAATTGATCAAGAACAGAAATCTCGAATCCCTGGCCTTTCTCGCTGGTGGGGTGGCTCATGACTTCAATAATATTCTGACTGCGATCATGGGCAATGTCGGTCTATGCTTGCTTAAGACTGATTTTGAAGATGAGCGTTATCCGTTGCTGGTCTCGGTTGAACAGGCAGCTCTCAGGGCTAAATGCTTGACCAGTCAACTCCTGACTTTTGCCAAAGGGGGGGATCCGGTCAAGAAGATTGCCTCCATTGCTGAAGTGATTACTCAGTCGGCTGATTTTGTCCTCAGGGGAAGGCCGATAGCCTGTCATTACGATCTGCCCGATGATCTCAATGCTGTGGCGATTGATACCGGTCAGATGAGTCAGGTGATCCAGAATATCGTCATCAACTCGATTCAGGCGATGCCTGGTGGTGGCAGGGTTACTATCAGCGCCAGAAATATCTCTAATGCCGATGGCGCTGAGACCTCCTCCTTGCTGCCTGGTTCCTGGGTCGTAGTCACTATCCATGATTCAGGCCCTGGTATTCCGGCAGATCTGATAAATAAGATCTTTGATCCATATTTTACGACCAAGGAGAGCGGGAGCGGATTGGGGCTTGCGATTAGTCATTCTATCGTCAAAAAACATGGTGGCGCAATCACGGCGAGTTCAAGGCCTGGTCATGGCACGACCTTCACTATTACCTTGCCATCAACGTCAGGGGGGGCAGATAAAACTCCAGGGACTGTTGTTGCGTCTGCCCATGATCCGCCCTTAACGACCGGCCGGATTATGATTATGGATGATGATGATCCGATTCGAGAGATGGCGTGCAAGATGCTTGATCTTTTTGGTTACCAAGTCGTTCAGGCGCGAGATGGTAATGAGGCGTTGGCGCTGTACCGGAAAAATCAGGTAGAGGGCGCCCCGATTGATGTGGTGATCATGGATCTGACTATCCCAGGCGGGATGGGTGGCAAGGAGGCCATTGCCAAGCTTCTTGAGTTTGATCCTCAGGCTAAAGTTATTGTTGCCAGTGGTTATGCTAATGATGATGTCGTGGCCAATTATCGTGACTATGGTTTTGTGGGGATGATCTCCAAACCGTTCTTGATCAGCGATTTGAGAGCACAGATAGCAGTTACGCTGTCCGCTGAGAAAGATTCCTAGCACGGGTAAAATTTTTTCTTATCGGCTCTGCGACCAAAAACTTGAATTTTTTTTTGCATGCCTCTAAAAAAAAGTGTACGCTGGAGTGAAAGGGTACACGGAGGGGTGAACGCGTCATGAATGGCGATTTACCTCATGCCTCTATGCTAGGAAAGCGCTAGATCTCTCGGTAGAGCACTCTCCTTGTGGATGTTTTGCCCTTTCTTTGACCAGGGAGGGGCAATGGCTATCAGGCTGCACACCAATCCCACCGGGCTTATCGCCCGCCAGAATTTTTCCGGTAACCTTTTCACCCTCTCCGACTCAGTCCGGCGGCTCTCCTCAGGGCTTCGGGTCACTGCTACTGCCGATGATCCGGCATCGACGACTATCGTCAGTCAGCTCAATGCTCATGCCTCTGGCCTGGGGCAGGCGGTAAAGAATGCCAACGATGGCATCGCCGCCATGCAGGTGGTGGATGCCTCGTTGGCAGAGGCCATGGCGATCCTTTTAGTGATCCGCACAAAGGCCCAATCCGCATCCCTTTCCGGCCTGACCGCCGCTCACCACTCCTCTTTGCACAATGATATGTATAAGCTTCTCAATGAACTTGATCAGTTGGTTGGTGCGGCGACGTTCAATGATATTCCCCTATTAACCGGGTCGTTTGCCAATAAATTATTTCAAATCGGGAGTATCCCCGGCGAGGTGGTTTCTGTTTCATTGCCATCCGTAAGTTCCAACAGAATCGGTCAGATGCGGACAGGGGAGATGATGCTCAAAAGTGTCCGCGGCGGACAGGTTAATTTGCGTCTTGATAATCAGGCGAATGATGCGTCGGTTGTGGTTAATTCTGTTACCCTTTCGTATAGCAACGACCCAAGCCAGGGAATGGGTGGGGTGGCGGATGCGATCAATGCCCACGCCGAGACCACCGGAATTAAGGCTTCTGCTGAGGTGGCGGTGGAGTCTGAGTCGCCTTTGGTCGCGGGGTCCACTCTGGGTGAGTTTGCCATTAATGGAATTCGGATTGGTGCGGTGTCTGTGGCGGCTGGAGACCTTGATGGGCGCTTGACACATGCCATCAATGCCAAGACCGTAAGCCATGGTATTACCGCTGAAGTGTCTGCGACGGGAACGTTTATTCTCTCCTCTGGCGATGGCCGCCCGATTAAAGTATCGGGTTCTGGTGGATTACTTGGGTTCTCCGATGCCGAGATGACGACCTTCGGCTATGCTCGCATCCTCCAATATGGACCATATAATTTAAGCCTTACTGATTCATCTGTAGGGCTTGCAGTGGCTTTTTCACCTTCCATGCGTGTCGCTGCCCCGCTGATCACCACAATCGACTCGACCTTGGCGTCCGATTCAGTTGTGGGTGGCGCATCAACGCTTGCGGCTGGGTGGGTGGCAGGACAGGATATTCGTGGCGCCGATCTGAATGGTGATATCACCACCACTGATGATTCGACTTTAACAGTTGGGTCGGTGCTGGCATCAGGAACGATCTTGGCCGCGTCATCAGTCCTTGGTGGGGGGCTCACCCTGAATGTGGCGGCATCGACCAGCACAGAGACTGTGCTGCGAAAGGGCACGGTGTTGACATCTGGTTCTGTGATCGCAAAAGATAGTTACCTCACTAATGCCATTGTGACTACCGGTGGTCCTCTTGATGCCGGACAGGTACTGTCAACTCCGGTAACCTTGGCCGATCCCCTGGTTGTGGTCAGGGACATACTGCTGCAGGGTGGATCAGTGCTGGGCGCAGGGTCGCAATTGGCCAATGCCTCGCTGATTGGTGGTGAAGTGATCCTGGATGCTGCTATGACCCTGAGCAAGGAGATGCTCCTTGCGGGAGGTTCGGTAATCCGGGATCGTGATGGAGTGACAGTGTTGGCTGCTGGATCGAAGATCGCAGGTCAGGCTCTTTTTGCAGGAAGCGATCTGGTAATGACGGGTCCCCTACTAGTTAATGCCGGATCGATTCTTGCCGCGAACTCGGAGCTGGCCTTGGGGTCGACCATTGGTGGAAATGCGGTATTGGCAGGGGGGCATACCACCAGTGATGCGCTTAATCTGGCAGCAGGGTCGGTTATTGCAGCAGGGAGTACGATAAAAAGCGGCGCTATGCTCACGAATGATCTGATGACTACCACTGGGGTGTATCAGAGTGGT
>VMSU01000192.1 GCA_013792005.1 Desulfobulbaceae bacterium | reverse complement strand
TTACTGGAAAACCTCATGAGTACAGACACTTTGACCATTTCACTCTCGAAGCCTGGCATTATCGCCGGATGGATTTCCCTGGTCATTCTGTTGCTGCCAACCACACAAGGATACCTTCACTCTGCAGGCCACCGCTGGTTCTCAGTTTTTGCCATTGCCTTAGGAGTCGCCTGGGTTGCCACTCCCTTGATCCGCCAGCTAGCCTTCACTCTCGGCGCGCTGGACTGCCCCGATTACCGAAAAACCCACAAGACGCCCACTCCGCTGCTAGGCGGCCTGGCAGTATACCTAGGCTTTCTGACGGCGCTGGCGGTAAACACCATCTTCGACCGCCAAACCATTGCCATCTTAGTTGCCGGTAGCGGCATCATGGCGATCAGCGTATGTGACGATATCCACCCTCTGTCCGCCAAACTCAAACTTGCCGTCCAGATCTTCGCCACCACCCTCGTCATTTGGGCCGGGGTCTCAATTCAGATCTTCCCCAGGCATGGGGTCGAACATTGGATCAGCACCCTCAGTCTTATTGGCAACATCATGCTCACCTTCCTCTGGATCGTCGGCATCACCAATGCCATGAACTTCCTCGACGGCATGGACGGTCTAGCCACTGGACTCAGCGCTGTCATTGCCCTTTTTCTCTGCCTTGTCTCTTTCCAAACCAACCAACCCCAGCTCGGCTGGTTCGCCCTGGCCATGCTCGGAGCCTGCTTAGGATTTTTGCCCTACAATTTCCGGCCCCATAATTCAGCCCTCATCTTTCTGGGAGACGCAGGCAGCACCTTCATGGGCTTCACCCTGGCCTGCCTGGGCATTCGCGGCGACTGGTCATCGGAGAGCCAGCTGGTCTCCGTCTTCACCCCGACTCTACTCTTCGGGGTGCTGATCTTCGACATGATCCACACCACCATCGCCAGAATATATACCGGCAAGGTCCGATCTTTCCGCGAATGGGTGGACTATGTGGGACGGGATCACATCCACCACCGGCTCCAGCGACTCTTTCAATGCCGCAAGAAAGCGGTGCTATTCATCCTGGCCATCTGCGGCTGCCTCGGCATCAGCGCCGTGATCATGCGCCATGTCGATGTGTTCCACGCCACCCTGCTAGTCGTTCAGGGGAGCATTGGTTTCTTGATGTTTTCCACCGCCAACTTTTTCCAAGAGCGCACCTTCGTCAAAATCCGGCAGGAACGTGACGGCTTCAGAATCCAGGAATGCCTCGACATCACCCTGAGCATAACTGGCACTGATGTCAAAGCCATTCTCCTTGACATCAGTGCCAACGGAGCCAAGATCCTGGTCCCTGCCGACTCACCAATAGACCAAGGCATCAATATCATCATGGCAGGCGGCGCACTCGACACCCTGGGCGAGCCCCCACCAAACGCCACAGTAGTCTGGAAACGAGCCGCCATCCTCGACGAAAATATCGCCCATTATACTGACGGCTTTTGCGAGTGCGGCATCCAGTTCAGTAATTTTTCCAGTAACGGATTTTTTAATTTCGTTACCGGGTTGCATCAACAACAGATCACGGAAAGAAGAAAACGCCTGCTCAAAGAGGCTCCGGACTCAGCCCCTCTGGCGCCAACCGACTCATGTCACTATGGGACAACAAAACAGCCAACCCTCTCTCCCAGCTGATCGCGATTATTATGTACTGCGCCCACTGGCAACTTAAGGAACCGCCCTTTGAAAATGTCCCCGATTCACGGTTCGTATACTTGAGCGCCCACCACGAAGAGGCCTTGATGCGACTACTCTATACGGTAAACGGACGAAAGGGGGCATGTCTGCTCACCGGTGACATCGGCTGCGGCAAAACCACTATCAGCTGCCTGCTCAGAGAGAGACTTCGGGGTGAAAATTACCAGATCGCCATGGTCAACAACCCTACTCTAGGAACCTCAGAGTTGCTGCGGGAGATCCTCACTCTGCTCGAGATCCCAGTTGATGATCGAGCGGACAAACTCCACCTCATCCACGCCCTGCGTCAGAAGCTGAAAGACAACATGCACCGGGGAATTGACTCCATCATCATCATCGACGAGGCCCATCTCATCCGCACCGAGGAGAGCTTTGAAGAGTTACGACTCCTGCTTAATCACCATCTGGACAATAGATTTCTGCTCACCTTGATCCTCGCCGGCCAGCCTGAACTCAAAGATCAGATCAGTAAGATCCCGCAATTCTCCCAACGGATACCCATCCGCTATCACTTACAGCCCTTCAACTTTGTGGATACCTGCAAATACATTCAATTCCGGATGCAGCAAGCCGGAGGACGCCCCAAGATTTTCACCGCCGGGGCAGCAAGAAAAATATTTTCCGGGTCCGCTGGCATCCCCCGTCGGATCAATACCATCTGCGACATGAGCCTGTTAGCCGGATTTATAGAACACAGCCACAAGGTTGATGAAGCAATGATCAATAAAGTTATCGCTGAGGAGATGTAACCATGGTGAACATTGCCCAGGCAATGCGCCGTCCCGCAAAGCACAATTCCTTTACAGACCTACCGGAATCCCCTCAAGGCCTCCACCTCTCCCTTGAACGCACCGAGTGGCTGCCAATGTCACCACCAGAGGCATACAAACAACTCATTATCTCCCTGAGCGAAATCGGCGCCCAGGTAGAAAAAGATAAACCATTCAGCCCCAATCGATGTGTCCGTATCCTGGATCAACTCCTTGATTACCCCACTCACTTCGTCAATGACCTGCACTCTCTTACCTTTCACTTGCCCAAACACAAGGAGAGTCTGGCCAGACACGCCGTGCATGTCACCATCAACGCCTTAATGATGGGGAGAGCCATGGGCTTCGGGCGGAAGACACTGCTTACTCTGGCCACAGCCGCACTATTTCATGAATTAGGCATGCACGCGATCCCTCCCTCCATCCGCGAGAAACAGGCAGCCCTGACCCCTGATGAGTTAGACGTCATCCGCCAGCACCCGGATATCGCCTCATCCCTGCTGTTAAACTGCGGCATGTCATGGCTTGATACCGCAATGATCATCCAACAGGAGCACGAACGGATTGATGGCAGCGGCTATCCCCGGGGACTGCGCGGCAACACCATCCTGCTCAGCGCCTCGATCATCGGTCTGCTCGATTTTTATGAATCTCTCATTAATTCCCGTCCCCATCGCAACCGAATCTCGGCAGCAGAAGCAACCATGGCCTTGATCAAACAAGGAAAAAACCTCTTCCCACCAGCTGTGATCAAACATTTTCTCAACCTCTACTCGTTCTATCCGGTCTCAAGTTATGTCCGCTTAAACAATGGCGCTATTGCTGTGGTGACAGGTGTCAATTCACTGGCCCCCATGAAACCAGTAGTCAAACTTGTGGCCGACGCCCATTGGCAACCAGTGACAGGGGCACAAACCATCGACCTGACCAAGATCTCCCTGCTTTACATCAAAGAGGTCCTCAGCGAGAACATGGTTCGAGAGAAAACCGGCTGGGATAGCGCTGCCGGACAGAGTTTCATGGGGTGATCCTTAATGCGCAACGACGATTCCTTATCATCATGCTTCCGTGACAACGGCTCCTACGTCAGCCGCCGGATTGGCGACGAAATCATTCTGGTTCCCATCCGACAGCACGGCGCAGAACTCCACAGCATCGTCAGGCTCAATGATGTCGCAGCGTTTATCTGGGAAAAACTGGACGGCAAATCACCCACCAACGCCTTGACAACGGCCATCATAGAGTGCTACCAAGTGGACGAAGAGCAGGCCGCAGCCGATCTTGACACACTCCTACGCCAACTGCTCGAAATCAACGCCATTGAGGCTGCCTGACCATGCCAGCCGCATCAGATACATGCCTCTCTCATGATTGGCACCTCAGGCTCCAGCAACAGGCGGTCACTGATCACATCCCCTTATCCGGTACCCTGGAACTGACATATCGCTGCAACCTCAACTGCATTCACTGCTACTGCAATGAACCTGCGACCAGCAGAGGCACCGAACAAGAACTGACCACCGCCGAGTGGTGTGCCACAATCGACCAGATTGCCGATCTCGGTGGGCTATGGCTACTGTTTACTGGCGGCGAATGCCTGCTTCGTCCCGACTTCAAAGAGCTTTGGATCCATGCCAAGAAGAGAGGTCTCCTGCTTACCCTCTTCACCAACGGAACACTCATAACTTCCGAGCTGGCACAATTTCTTCGCGACTGGCCGCCATACAGCGTGGAAGTGACCATTTACGGCTCCACTCCAGCCACCTGCTTAAGCGTAACCCGAACCCCAAACAGCCTCGCCGCCTGTCTGGCCGGAATTGACTATCTCTGCCAGCAAGGAATCAAACCAAAGCTCAAGACCATGATCCTTCGCCATAATCATACTGAACTTAATGCCATACAGTCCATCGCCGAGCGGTTAGGGCTTGAATTCCGCTTTGATGCCCAACCCCACGCCAGACCAGGAGCAAGCCCCGGCTCTGTCGAAAGTTTCCGCCTCAGTCCTGACCAAGTGGCAGACCTTGACCGGGACGATTGCATACGGTGGCAGGCCTGGCAAGACTTTGCCGCCACCATAGTTCCCAAAAGTGGGTCGCGGACGCTTTTTCCCTGTAGCGCCGGCTTGAGCACTTTTCATATCACGCCATACGGTAGCCTCCAACTGTGCGGCATGATCCCTGATCTGGCCTGGGATCTACGAAACGGCTCTTTCCACGAAGGCTGGCATCATGCTCTGCCCCAACACCGCGAAGCAACAGTGGAGGTCTCGCAGTGTTTTACCTGCGAGCATTTTGATCTCTGCAACCAATGCCCCGGGTGGTCGACGGTGGAACACAATCATTTGCTGAAACCGGTAGAATTTCTCTGCCAGGTAACCAAAGCGCGTGCCAAGCTGCTGACAGCATCGTGACTGTATGCTCCAATCACTAAAAACACTTGCCAAATCCTTGATGGCGTCGCAAAAAGTCCGATCTACTGCGTTGCGTGGCGTTTTTGCTCGTTCGGCATACCATATGTATGGCCTCACTCACAAAACACGCCCCGCGCCTCGGAGTCTCTCTTCGATCGCTTACCTGTATATCGCACCTTTCGGAGTCTCGCAGGCTCGCTTACCTGCTTAGCCATCCCCAGACTTTTTGCGAGATTGTCATCCTTGGTGACTGTAATTTTTCAGCGGCATCTGATGCCACAACCCTATTGAGCAGACCATGTCAGTAAAAAACCAAAAAAACCGCCTGCCCTATATCAAACCGGAAATGATCCTCGTGGCCCTGCTCCAGAGTGAGGCCGTGCTTGCCGCCTGTAAGACCAGAGGCGCCCTGCGCACAGCAGGATTCCGCTGCGACAACCACCAAGGCATGTGCATCAATCGCACCCAGGGATCATAATGACGGCGCCGGCGGCAACGCTCTCCATCGGCGGCTTCAGCTTCCATGAATACCGGGACAATCCTGCCACGACGGCGCTTGCCGCTCAATACCGCCCTTTTATTGCCAACACCGCTCCCTCCGTGACCTGTCATGTCCACACTAAGCCCAGGCCATCGAATGATACCAGGGACTGGAGACTCGTTTTCGATGCCAGCCCCAACTGGACTCTGCATCAAAAACACAATCATCTTCTGTTCCAGACCATGTTTCTTGAGGCCCTCTGTAGCCACGACCTCAACCACTGCGACCTTTTTCCACTTCCCGATACCCCTGAAAACCTCATTTCATTTTTTTCGTACCCCTTAGCCGAATTGATCACCATCTCCCTCCTGGCCCGGCAGGAGGGGATTCTGCTCCATAGCTGCGGGATCGAGGTGGAGGGCCGGGCGTTAGTATTCTGCGGGCCATCCGGCATCGGCAAGAGCACCATGGCCGGGATCTGGCAACGACACGGCTACCGGATTTTAAGCGATGACCGGGTCATTATCCGTCAGATTAACAACCAGCTTGTTGCCTGCGGCACCCCGTGGCACGGCAGCGCTGAACTCGGCAGCCCCACGACTCTTCCGCTGGCAAACATCTACCTCCTTGGCCGCGGCAGCGCCAACCTTCTGGCCCCGATCAACGGAGCCCACGCCATCAGCCTTCTGCTCCAACATAGCTTCTTGCCGTTCTGGGACAAAGAAGCCATGGAGAACTGCTTGGCCTTTTTCGAACATACCCTTCAATATATTCCCTGCTCTACTCTGGAATTTCTGCCTGACGAGCAAGTTATCCCCTTCCTTCTTGCCGCTGGCCCAAGGGCCGCAGGACACAATTTTTGATGATGCCTTTTGCCCCAATCAACACAGCAAAAACACAAACCTGGACAATACTCTTGTCCTGTTGCCAAGACGACAACACGAGCTTTACGCACCTCTGTGACACAGATGCGCCATCCCTCCCCTGGCACGCACTGTGTGACATGGCGCACCAGGAAGGCCTGGCCCCCCTGCTATTCTGGCGCTTACGCCAAGAAGGAGCGCTGAAAAACCTCCACCAATCCTTGACAGAACCCCTCAGCCGAAAGTATTACGCCACCGGCGCGACCGCCGCCTTCTACGCCTCCCAGCTTCGTGACCTGTTACCTCGCTGTCAGGCGGTCGGCCTGCCGGTTATCATCTTGAAAGGGGCGGCACTGGCCGAGTTATACTATCCAAATCCGGCGCTGCGCGCCATGAGCGACATCGATATCCTGGTCAAATCCGAAGATCTCGATGCCCTGAACCTGATCTTCTCCAAGATCGGCTACAAAACGGAAAGCCAACGGCCCGAAGGTCACAGAGATAAGCCGGAAAGGTATCTGACCACCAGGATCTACCGTCGACAAGACAAAGAAGGACTCCCCTTTCACGTCCATACCCATCTGCTCAATTCGACAATTCCCAATGACTATTTCCTCGACAACTTTCCCATAGCCCCACTCTGGAAAGCGGCCCAACCGGTGAAGATTGCGGGAACCAAAGCACTGGTCCTCGACCCCCGCCACCAAGTCCTGCACCTTGCCGAACATAGCCTGCGAGTTACCCATTCTCTAACCAAGCTTCACTATCTGTACGATATCGACCAAGTCGTCCGCAACTCGGAAAAGAAAATTGATTGGCAGGTCCTCTGCCGCGAGGCAGAACATTGGCAGATGGGATCGTTTCTTTACTACCCACTCTCTCTCGCCAGCGAGTGGATTAACACCCCGGTTCCACTCTCTGCCCTCACTCGACTGCAACCGGAAGCGGGACTGCTGGAACGCTTTTTTCACACCCTGCTGGCTAACAACATCCGCCAGCCTGGACTGAGCTACCTCCTGCACCTCTCCCGTCAACCCTCATTCAAGAGACAGCTCGCCTTTGTGGCGCGAACCGCATTCCCACCCCGTCACATTCTAGCCCGCCGCAGCGGCATTCCCCTTGACCAGGTTGGCGCTGTTGTTTATTTACGACGAGTCCTAGAAATAACCTCCACCATACTGACAACAATCAAGGGTAACAGCGCAGCCACCAATTATTTAAACAAAACCGCATGGAGACTCAACGACTCCCAGCCATGACAAGTTCTGCTCTCCAGTCATTATTAAGACTGATCTTCATTCTGCTCCTGACCTGGGGCTGCGCACCACCTCCCCCGCCATCGGCAATCATCGCTGACGCTATGCCTGGAACTACGCCCATACCCCCGGCGAACACGCCGAGGCTTACAGACGCCGAGACGCTAACGCGCATCCAAAGCGCTGAGAACATGTCATTTCTTAATTTCAACGGCCAGACAGAGTACCGTGTCGGCCCCGGTGACGTCCTTGAGATCATCTCGTGGGATGGAATGAAACCTGTAAAGCAGGAAACCATCGTCCGTCAAAATGGCCTTATCTCCTATGCCTTCCTCGATGACATAGACGTCAACGGTAAAAGCATCAGACAGATTGATGACCTGGTCAGCGAAAAACTCACCCGTTACGTCAAGAAAGTACGGCTGGACATCACCGTTAAGACCTTTCAGAGCAAACATGTCCTGCTCTTCGGCGAGATCAATGTGCTGCCCCTCGGCAAAACCGGTCCCGGAAAATATCCGCTGCGAGGCAAGACCTCAGCGCTCGATCTCATTGTCGAAGCAGGAGGCGGCACCGCAAATTCCGACCTCAAGAACGTCGAGCTTATCCGTGACGGCCAACGATATTCCTTAAACCTCTATAACGCCATGTTCAAAGGCGACACCTCCGACAATATCATCCTCGACCACAACGATATGATCACCGTACCGCACCTACCTGGCCTTTCCGAACGAATCTACGTCTTCGGGGAAGTCGTCAACGAAGGGGTCTACCCCTTCAGCAACACCATGAATCTCCTCACCGCCATCGGCCAGGCCGGTGGCTGCAGTCGAACCGCAGTCAGAAGCTCCATCAAGATTATCCGAGGCTATGCCGAAAACAAACCGATTGTACTCGGCGCTGACCTCGACCTGCTACTCAAGGGTGGCGACATCCGGCAGAATATCGAACTTCATGACGGAGATGTGGTCTATGTTCCCCGGACCTTTATCGGGAATCTCAACGAGTTCATCCTCAAGACCACCCCGATGCTGGAGTACATCTTCTACCCCGGCCGCATCCGTGACACCTACGCCAACCCCGACACCCTCCGGGTACTGACCCGGTAAGCAGATTGTGGAATACGACATCAACCTCCAAACATACTGGCTCCTGCTCAAGCGCCACAAAACGCTGATCCTCATCATCGCTCTCAGCATGGGGCTCGGCACCACGGCGCTTGCATTCTTCAACCGCCCGGAGCCCATCTTTGAAAGTATCGCCACAGTAAAAATCGAAAAAAGCAGCACTGCGACAGGCGTTTACCTGGAGGCCATCTCCTGGTCCGGGGCAGACTATTTAGAGACCCAAGCCTCGATCATCACCAGCTATCCCATCCTTGAGAAGGTGGCGGTAGCAATGAACCGAATCAGTGCGGATCTGAGCACAACCACTATCCGCACCGACCCACGCTACATCGCCATCATCATGGAGTTAAAGAATAAGGTCAAAGCAGAACGAGAGGGAAACAGCAACCTGATCAACATCACAGCCCAGGACTTGTCTCCCCGCTTTGCCCAGCAATTAGCCAGCGCCATGGCCCGAGTCTACACGGCAGAGCATACCGCCGAAATCAACAAGCGAACCTACGATGCCCGAAGATTCATCGAGGAACAGCTAGGACATGTGGCCGACCGCTTGCGCAAGGCGGAAGAGTCGCTCAAGGAGTTCGAGGAGACCAACCATGCCATCTCCCTGGACAGCCAGACCACAACCATACTTGGCCAACTGGCCCAGAGTGAAGCCGAGATTGTAGCCATCGAGAAACAAAGGCAAGAGATAAGCGAGGCTCTGACCAGGCTTGATTCAGCCCTCCTCTCGCCACCATCCGCCACCCCGAGCTTTCTGTTCTCTGAGGCGCCGGCAGTCTATACCACCTTGAACACCACGATGGTCACCCTGTTGATGCAGCGACAATCGTTGCTGCTGAACTACACAGCGGAACACCCTGAAATCCAATCCATTGACAGCCAACTGGCCGAGATTTTGCGCAACCTGAGCGCCTCGCTGAAGGAGCAGCTGGCTACCGTTGATCAGCGAATAGCCGCCGCCAGTGACACCTCAACCACCATCAAACAACAACTGGCTGAACTCCCTGGCAAGAGCCTGATGATGGAACGGCTTAAACGAGAGGTGCAACTGAACGAAAACGTTTACTCCCTCCTCGAAAACAAACTTCATGAGGCCCGGATCATGGAGGCCTCCAAGATCGAAGAGGTCATTGTCGTCAAACCGGCGCTTGAGCCCATGGCTCCGATCAACCACACTAGCGTTGCGGTCAAGGGAGTGGCCGGTTTGGCAATCGGGGTCATTCTCGGACTCCTGGCCACTATTCTCAGCGAAGCCATGGACACTTCCCTTGATTCCGTCGATCAAATCGAGAAATTTACTAGCCTTGACGTCCTAGCAACCATAGGGCCTTTAGATCGCGACGATGTCATGACCACAGCCCAATCCCTGCACCAAACACCTATTCCCGACACCAAAAACCTACTCCACATCATCCATCTTCCTGCTCATTTTCTTCCCGGATCAAGAGTCGCTGAAAGTTACCGGGAAATTATGGCTGCCCTCCGCTTGGCCGCTATCGACCGACCATTGAAAACCATCGCCTTTACAAGCGCCTCTGCCGACGAAGGCAAGACCACTGCCCTCTTGAACACAGCCATTGCTCTGACCCAGGCCAATTACCGCGTCCTGGTCATCGAGGCAGACATGCGTCAGCCAATAATCGCCTCGTGGTTCGGGATTCCCCCCACACCTGGACTGACTGACATCATGCTCGGAACCCAGGACCGCCACCAAGCCATCCGCACTATCACCGATTTTATTCTCGGCGAGATGACGGTTGAGGAAGTGACTCTTACTCCCGGACTCGACAACCTCTTCATCCTGCCATGCGGCGCCAGACCGACAAATCCTAGCGAAATCCTGTTCAACCAGAAGTTCCGGAACCTGTTAAAAAATGCGTCCAAACGCTACGACATGATTTTGATCGATCTGCCGCCCATCCTGACCAGCGCCGACACCGCCATTATCAGCAGCCATATCGACGGACTAATCCTGGTGTACAAGGCCGGAATCACCGAACAGCACCTTCTCCGGCGCGCCATAGATCAACTGCGGCAATCAAAAACCAACCCTCTTGGCATTGTGATGAACAGCACAGGCCGCAAGCAGGCGGGGCTCGAGCAAGGACATGACTCGCCGACACGAACCAAACGGGCGCTCGAAAAAACTCTGAGAATAATCGACAAACAGCCATTACCGCAGTTGGGCTCCCATTGGCTCCTGGTTTTGTCCGGTTTCGTCCTCCTGGCCCTGGCCTTTTCCTGGTCACTGATCGGAGTCTCCCCATGACACCAATCAGCCGAACCCATCCGACCCAGTCGATAGCACAACTGACAATGCTTACGGCTATCGCAGTTCTTGGCATTATACTGTCTGTAGTGATTGTCAAAAGCTCGGCCCTTATCTCTTTGGCCCTGGCAGCAGGCCTTTCGCTCAGCCTGATTTGCCTTAACAAGCCCGAGATCGGCCTGCATCTCCTAGTCTTGTCCATGCTCTTATCTCCAGAATTCGGGCAACGAACAGCAGCGGCGGGCGGGGGGTCGAACGTCACTCTCCGGCTCGACGACTTGCTCCTGGCGCTGATCGGCCTCTCCTGGCTGGTCCGAATGGCTACCCACACCAACTTAGGCCTGTTCCTGAAGACTCCCATCAACCGTCCAATATTTCTTTATCTCGCGGTCTGCCTGGTGGCATCAAGCCTTGGAGCGCTGACTGGAAATGTCAAGCCCGTGCGCAGTTTTTTCCATATTATCAAATATTTCGAGTACTATTTCATCTTCTTCATGCTAGTCAACCACCTGGAACGACAAGACCAGATACAACGCCTGGTCGTCACTCTGCTCCTCACCTGTCTGATCACCGACATCTACGGATTACTGCAAATTCCCGACGGCCAGAGGGTCACAGCGCCTTTCGAGGGCAAATCAGGCGAGCCCAATACCCTGGGAGGCTACCTGGTAATGATGACGGCTGTCAGCGCCTCTCTGGCTCTCTACTCTAATAAACGTTGGCTCTCCTTACTGCTGTGGGGTGTGTCCAGTCTCAATATCGTAGTCCTCATGTTCACCAAATCACGGGGCTCTTACCTGGCCTTTATTGCCATGGGCCTGACCCTTCTGCTACTGACCAAGAGGAAGATCATCCTGGTCTTCACCTTGCTGACCATGCTGATTGGCCCCTTTGTCCTGCCCCAAGCAGTCAAGGAACGGATCATCTACACCTTCACTAAACAGCAAAGCTCCCACCTGACAGTCGGTAAGATCGATCTCGATCCCTCGACCTCGGACCGGCTCAAAGGATGGATCGATGGCCTTAAAGCATTGGTCAAGCGGCCACTGCTTGGATACGGAGTAACTGGCTATAGATTCGTTGACAGTCATTTTCTGCTGGTGCTGATGGATACCGGGATCATCGGCTTCCTGGCCTTTGCCGGGTTGATCATCGCCCTGATCAAGGCCGGCTGGCATAGCCTGCAGGCAAGCAGATCGCCTCTCGGCAAAGGTCTGGCAACCAGTTTCCTGGTCTCAACCGCCGCCCTGATGGTTCATGCGCTCAGCGCCAACACCTTCATTATCATCCGCATCATGGAACCCTACTGGTTCCTGGCCGGGCTTACCGTAATGGCCCCTCTCGTAGAGAGGAAAAATGCATAGAACCATACGACACCCCTTCCCGATGCAGCCAGGAAGCCATGACCGCACGGTGGCCACGTGGCGCCAAATCCGTCTGCGGCAGACCACATGAAGATGCCTGCCTTTTTCAGCCAATTCAACGCATCATCGGACAAGACGATCCTGGTTCGCTTGCTTAAGAATTCCGCCTATCTGCTGAGCGGCAACACTATAGGTGATCTGTTCACCATGGCAGCCCTTGCCCTTACCGCCAGAAAGCTCGGCCCCGAACTCTTTGGCACCTTCGTGCTGATCCAGACCTACGCCCTTATTATGACCCAGATGCTTAATTTTCAATCCTGGCAGGCGCTTGTTAAATTTGGCGCGGAGAAGCTGGAGCATAAAAAGGATGATGAGTTTATGGAGGTGGTCTCTCTTTGCTTTCTGCTCGATGTCATGGTCGCCATTCTGGCGACACTGCTCGCTCTGCTCCTGGTCAAAAACGTAGCGTCCTGGTACGGTTGGGATCAAACCACTGCCACCATGGCCTCTGTCTACAGCCTAACCATCCTCTTCAGTGTAACGGACACAGCGATTGGCATCCTGCAGATTTCAAATAAATTCAAGCTTCTTGCCCTGCACAATACTCTTGTTGCCCTTTTCAAACTGAGCTGTGTTTTGGCCGCGTTCTTTTTCCAGGGCGAGCTATGGGTTTTCCTTTTCATCTGGATGGCATCCGGGGCCGTTGCCACCCTGCTCATCCTGGGCATGGGCTGGAAAGTTCTTGCCGCACGATTCAAACCCACGATTCGCCTGAACTCTCTCAAACCAGCGCTCACCAACAACAAAGGGATTGTCGCCTTTCTTGCGACAACCAACCTGCACAGCTCCATCCGCTTAACCTCCAGAGAGCTTGACGTGATGATCATTGGCGCCCTTCTTGGTCCTGCCAGCGCCGGGATAATCAAAATCGTCAAGCAGATTGCCTCCCTGTTCACCCGCATTACCAATCCACTCAATGACGCAATATATCCGGAACTTACCACCTTGTGGGCGGCAAAAGAAATCGACAAGTTACAAACTCTTATCCGCCAGTCGTGTGTAATCGCCGCTATCCCCTCACTGATTGGGTGGCTGGGATTCATCGTCATCGGCAAGCCTCTCATCATCTTCTTTTGGGGCGCTCCGTACGCCCCGGTTTTCCCCATCGCTGTTATCTATACCCTTGCCGTCCTGATCGCCCTTATCACCTTTTCGTTCCACCCACTGATGCTGGCCATGGGCAAGGCCGGTCAATCACTGCTGATCGTCACTGTCTCATCAGTCGCATATTTCCTGCTCCTCATTCCACTCATCAACAGAATTGATGTGTTGGGTGTCGCCGTCGCCTATTGCCTGTTCTATATCATTTGGTCACTCCTGATGGCAGGGCGCTTAAGCTATCACCTACGGCAGGCGCAACAATGCGACCAGGAGCTTGCCGTTGACCGCAAAAAAATAGTGCCCTAAAGGATGATCAAGTCTATGGCTGAGAACAAAGCCCAGCTCCAAGAACAGGAGTATATCTTTCCATACCACTACATCCCCCATATCAGGCAGGATGGTTCATTTTCGTCATCCCAGATCCTTGATTGGGGCTATGATTACTTGTGCTGCGTAAAACATATCGCCCAAACTATCATCTACCTCTCTCCTCAGACGATGCTTGATGTGGGCTGCGGTGACGGACGGCTGATCCATGAGCTTCAAGGCAAAGTAGAGCGCTTAGTGGGGATTGATTTTTCGGAACGCTCTCTACATTTCGCCCGGGGCTTCAATGAGCATGGAGAATTTCGATCTGCCGAACACGATGACATAATGGAAGAATTTGACCTGGTAACGGCCATTGAAGTGCTGGAGCATGTTCCGGATCATGAGGTCTCCGCTTTTCTGAAGAAGTTATCTCTGCGGGTAAAGCGTGGCGGATACCTGCTGCTATCGGTCCCTTCTATCGTGGCCCCCTTAACGCCAAAGCACTACCGACATTACACCTTAGAACTCCTGGAAGCCCAAGTTGCCGAAGCACAGTTGCCGGTCAGGATGATGAGCGCCGAATATTTAGTTCGCACCTGCCCGGCACTCAAAGGATTCATGCGCCTGACCATGAACCGTTTCTTCTCCCTCGAAGTTCGCTTGCTCCAAAAAATAATCTGGCATTATGTCTGGAATCACCTGCGGATAGCCAACCAAAAAACCGGCGGCCACCTGTTGGTCGCTTTTCAAAAAAATTAAGGGCCTCAATGACCCAGGCATCACGATCAAGACCACGATGAAGATATTCGTCATTACAGGAGATAAACTCAACACGGGAGGCGGCGGGATCACTCATCTCATCGAGACCTTTGAGGCCATCGAGAGGACCGGTAATGATATCAGGCTCTTTGCGCCCCAGATAAATTTTTCATCCCCATTGAGAGTGCACCGGATTTTTGCGCCTTTCACGGGCCTTTGGGGCGTAATCTTCTTTAACCTTTCCCTCTGCGTCACCCTATGTCGCGCCCTTATTGCCGACCGGCCGGACTGTATCTATACCCGGCAACTCTCCTACTCCTTTGTGCCCCCTCTTCTTGCCGGAGTGTTTCGAGTCAGGCATTGCCTGGAGGTCAATGGAGTCCTCTATGACGAGTTGCAGCTCATCAATGCCTCTCCCTCAAGGCTTGCCCTGATCAAAACCATCAGCAGAATCAACTGCGCCTTGACCGATAGAATCTCCGTTACCGTCCAGGAGACCAAACAGCGACTGATTACACTCTATGGAACCGAAGAGAGCAAGATTGAGATTATCCCCTGCGACGCCGCCAATCATCAGATTTTTCAGCCAGGCGATCGCAAAAGAGCCAGGCAAGCGCTTGGTCTCGGCGAGGACGATTTCATTGCCGGCTTTGTCGGCACCCTGTACGCATGGCACGGCATGGATCTGTTCCTGGCCGCAATCCCCCAGATTATCACCTCCGTAAGAAATTTCCGGTTAGTGATGGTCGGCGATGGGGTAGAGAGAGAAAGGCTTATCTCCCAGGCTCGGGAGTTGAAGATAGAGCGTCATGTAACTTTTACCGGGCTGATCCCTTACCAACAGGTCCCCACCCAGATCCAGGCCTTTGATGTCGGGATAAGTTTCTTTAAACCTGTTAGGCCAATTCCTGGGGTCCCCATGAAGATGTATGAGTATATGGCGTGCGGCATCCCGGTAATCGCCAGCAACTTTGCCGGATACGGCCCGGTAGTTTCTGAAATTGGCGCCGGGCTGGCAGTGGAATCGCAATCACCTGCTGAGATTGCCCATGCAATAAGCGCACTTGCCGGAGACCCGACGCAGAGGGAGGCCATGGCTCAAAAGGGGCGTCAGGCCGTGGAAGAGCGCTTCAACTGGCAAAGAGTGGGGGTTGAAGTCGAGAATTTTATCCGGAGGGCGCTATGCTGACTGGGAGCCCGCGTATCAGCGTGATCATTCCGACCTACAACCGGGGCGAGTTGCTGATCAGGACAGTGAACCATTTTCTTGAGCTTCTCTCGGGGGACGACGAACTGGTGATCATTGATCAAAGTGATACACCATCTCCGATTCTGCTTGAGATGCAGATCACGAACCGGCAACTTACCTATCTGCACATTAAAGAAAAAGGACTCCCCAACGCCAGAAATGTAGGTGTCCAGCACGCCTCCGGAAAAATTATCCTCTTTTGCGATGACGATACAATTCCGCAGCCTGGTCTTATCAATGCCCACGTCAGGGCCTATGACGATCCCACAATAGGCGCCGTGGCAGGCAGGGTCATCCTCCATGGGACTCAGCCGTGTTCCGACAGCGCCTTTGGCACCATTCGCCAGGCGGACTTCAGGATCATCGGCCACTTCAGCTCCATGGAGCGTAAACGTGTGGACCATTTCCAAGGGTGCAACTTCTCGGTGAGCCGACAGGTATTCCACCAAGGGGTCCTGAGTGACAAACGATTTGGAGGCACAGCCCATCTGGAAGAGAGCGATCTGGCCCTGCAGATAACTGAAAAAGGGTTCCGAATACTCTTTGAACCCGAGGCAGCCTTAGTGCATTTAATCCAAGCAGGGGGCGGCTGCCGAATGCCAGACATGGGCCGGTGGCTTTACTGGTACGGCCATAACTACATGCTGCTCCAATTAAAGCACGGCCGGCGTGTATTCCTGCCTTTTTTTGTGCTGGTCCGATTGACAAAACTTTTCTTGACCGCAGTAACCGCCAAGAATCCAGGCCTGCTCGTTAAGGGGGTACAAGGGTTGATCGACGGGGGCATCAGTTACTTCGGCCAAAGAGAGACTGTCTCACAGGTAAATGAACCATGAATACAATGCGGATTCTTTTTTTAGCCGACGTCCCGGCGGGCAAGCCCGAAAGCGGGGCAGAACAGGTTCTCTTCCAGCAGACCAAGGGCTGCGCAGAGGCAGGGCATGAGGTTTGCGCCATCACCCGCCGCCATAGAGGAGGCTCGGATCTCCTCCTCCATGATTGGGGGCTTCTCGAAGGAAGCTACCCAGCCGACCCTGGCCACCCTTTAAGCTTTTTCGCCGCGTTACACCGTGACCCGCAAAAGCTGTACCACGACCTCAGCCAGCAAGGAAGATTCCATGCACTGGTGGCCCATCAACCATTCACCTGCCTGCCTCTGCTCCTGAGCGGCGCAATCCGCTCAATTCCCCTGCTCTACGTCTTCCACTCTCCGGGACATGAAGAATATCTGCTTGCCAACCAAAACTCCCCTCAGTGGAAGACTACGCTGCCCGCCCTGATCCGTCGCGGTATCGAGGCCTATGTCATCCGTAAAGCTAAGCGAGTCATGGCGCTTAGCGACTACATGGGCCGTAAGGCGGCCAGCATCCACGGCATCAAGCCTGAACAGATTCTTATTAATCCCGGCGGTGTCGACCTTATCCGCTTCAGCCCGCCTACAGATCGCAATACACTAAAAATCGAGATGGGCTGGCCCCCAGACCGCATCCATCTCCTCTCGATCCGCAATTTTGAACCGCGCATGGGGCTAGACGCCCTGGTGAGGGCCCTGGCCAGGCTCAACCGGCACGGACCTCGATATCACCTGACCCTGGGCGGTGACGGCCCGGAACGGGACAACCTGATCCGCCTGGTTCATGAACTGAATCTGGAACGGGTCGTAACCATGACAGGATTCATCCCCGACCACCAGATGGCACGCTGGTACGGCAGCGCCGATTTTTTTATCCTGCCGACCCGCAGCCTGGAAGGATTCGGACTGGTCACCCCTGAGTCCTTAGCCTGCGGCACCCCGGTCCTTGGCACCCCCATCGGGGGAACAGCCGAGATCCTCTCCCGCTTTGATAACCGCTTCCTGTTTCACGACTCTTCCCAGGAAGCCATGGAGGACGGCATCACTCAGGCCGTAACCGATTTCCCCCTGCGTACACAATCCTATCAACAACTGAGAGAGGATTGCCGTAACTTCGCAAGCAATCATTATGCTTGGCAGCGGCACAACGAGCTGTTGCTAAGCACATTAACAGCGCTGACAAGGCCACAGGCAAGATGCTAAATCCTACCAAAGATTGTGAAATCCTTGCCCCAGCCATCTCCCTTCGGTTCCACTCAAGGGGCGTTTCCTGATAAACCAATTCGGAAGACAGTCATGCACACCATCATTCATGTCATCACCCGCCTCGACATGGGAGGCTCCGCTCAAAACACCCTGCAGACCTGCCTGGGCACCGCCAACCGGTACCGGGTGATGCTGGTCCACGGCCTGTCGGAAGAGTCGGCCATGACCGAAAATGAAACAGCCTCGGTTCTCCGACAGACCGAGGCAGCAACCAAGCGGGGGGTCGTCTTTCACCCCATGGCCGCTCTGATCAGAAAAATCTCTCCCTGGCAAGACCTCCTGGCTTTTTTCACCCTCTGGTGGCTCTTTATCCGGGAGAAGCCGGCAATCGTCCACACCCACACATCAAAAGCCGGCATCATTGGCCGACTCGCCGCCTGGCTGGCCCAGGTGCCGAATATCATCCACACCCCCCATGGCCATGTCTTTTACGGTCATTTCAGCGCGAGAACAGCCAAAACCTATCTCATTATCGAAAAAATATTCTATCATATCACAGACTACCTTGTTGCCCTGACCCACGGGGAACGCAATGACTATCTCAGATTGGGGGTGGGCAAAGCAGAACGGCTGGTACTGATTCACAGCGGGGTTGAACTTGAAGAATTTCACCAGGCGGGACGGTTAAACCATCCAGAAGAAATTAAAAAAAACCTTGGCCTGTCGAGGACAGAAAAAATCGTCGGCACAGCAGGCTGGCTCCTGCCAATCAAGGGCCCCCTGGTGCTGCTTGCAGCCATGGGCAGGGTATGGCAACGTTACCCTGAAGCGGAATTGGTCTATGTCGGCAAGGGAGATCTTGAACAGGAAATTCGTGATCGGGCCAAAAGCATGGGACACCAAAGCCAAGTCAAGCTGCTGGGCTGGCGATCCGACGTCCACACCATCATGGGACTATTCGACTGCTTTGTGCTTCCCTCTCTCAACGAAGGAATGGGGAGAGTCCTCGTCGAAGCGATGGCCGCCAACTGTCCGGTCGTGGCGTCAAATACCGGAGGCATCCCCGACCTGATCAGCCATGACGCCAATGGCCTGTTAGTCCCGCCAAACGATGAAAAATCCCTGGCAGAGGCCATCCTGAGAGTTCTTGACAATCCTGAACTGACAGACCGACTGAGGGCTGAGGGACAAACGGTGTGCCAGCGCTACAGCCTGACGGCGATGCTTGAAAAGCTCCACCAACTCTATGCCAAAGTGCTTAACAAGTGAATATCCCAATGGGCAAACACCCAGATACCACCGAAAAGTGTACCTCTCGCCACAATAAACCTTCAAAAAAATGGCGCCACCTTACTTTTCTCGGTACAATAATTCCCTAAAAGACATTACTCTCACTGAGTGCATAGGAGAAACTAATTAATGAATGATGCCCAAGAAAAAATCCGGATATTACTGGTTGATGACGAACAGGACTTTCGCACAACCTTGGCCACCAGGCTGCGACTTAGGAATCTGGATGTAACGGAAAAAAAAAGCGGCGAGATGGCCATCCTAGCCATGGGTGAGCAGTCATTTGATGTGGTGGTTCTCGATATCCGGATGCCGGGGATGGACGGCATCGATACCTTACGTCACATGAAGAGCATTCAACCAACAACAGAAGTCATTCTGCTTACCGGCCATGCCTCGGTCGAATCCGGCATCGACGGCATGCAGCTCGGGGCCTTGGACTACCTGATCAAGCCCTGTGACATTGCCGAGTTGGTCCTGAAGATTGAAAGTGCCCACCAGCAAAAACTCCGATTCAAAAGCCCCTCCCCGTCAAATGATCACGGATAAAGTCCTCGATAAACATATCGGTAACGGCATCGTTGAACATCACCATGTCGAGTTGCTTGGTATAAACCGTCAATTTGCCCATTATTTCCACACATTTCTCTATATCCTCCCGCCGATATTTGGTAAGCATCGCATTAATAACGTCGTCGACAACATCCACCCGAAAATGCATCTTTTTCAGTAGTTCCTTAATCAGCCGCACCCTTCGTAACTTACGATCTGGAGATGCCCCTCCGCCCTTGAAGAAATATTTGATATAGTTGTCGTTGATATTCTCGCTTGCATACGCCTCGACCATGGAAAAATGATATCCGAGTTTCAAGTTGAAATTCATATAGTGGCTGGCGGTGATGGCATAACTCTTCGACTCCGGCTTGTTTCCCCGTCCCTTTGCCGACAACGCATGCAGGAAGCGCGGAAGGACTTCATTCTGTCCCGGAACCGATTGCGGCCACTTCATTGAACAAAGTCCCCTCATAAAGGCATGAAAAGGATCCGATGAAATATCCTTGACAGAAACAGTGCCTTTGTTGCTCTGCAGACCACGATCGAGATCAAGGACATGCGTTGTCATCGGAATATCGATCTTGAGATCGCTTGCCTGGGATCGCAACGATTCATCACCGGCATCAGAAAAAGTCACTGCCTTCATCAAATCTTCGAAACAGTTTATCTCCTGAGGCCGCCCGCTCATAAAAATGATCTCGGCCATGGCTTTTTCATGGATGAACCTAGTGATATCATGCATGGTCAGACAACACTCCTGCCGGAAATTATCGCTATCTGGATCAAGTAGATTGAGTGGCACAATATGTTTAAGTGTTTTCTCCAAGATCCTGGATTGACGGGTGTTCTTACGCAGCGTTCGACGCAAATCAACGTTCCTGCCATCGGCACACAACTCCTCTACCAGCCCCTGATAGATGATGCCCCTCGTAGCATCCACGGTCAACTCCATTCCTTCTTCAATACATTGTGTCGCGATCCTGGTTTCGAGAAGAGTCGGAATACCATATTCCCGGGACAGCAGCGCCATGTGACCGGTAATACTGCCAACATCAGTAACAATTGCTGCGGCCCGGCTCATAACGGTAATAAACTTAGTCGAGGTGTGATGGGCGACCAAAACGGCGCCATCAGGAAAATCCCGTAACTCCTCCTCTTCACGCAAGATAAAAGCTTTACCGCAGGCAACCCCTTTGCAGGCAACAGCAGCGCCGCTGATCAACACCGGATAGTTGTCCAGCATTGGAGAAAGAGGCGAGACGACAGGATCACCAGCGTCAAAGTGGAGAGGACGACTTTGCAGAATAACAAGCCGGCCCTCTTGATCAAGAGCCCACTCAATATCCTGAGGAGTGGCATAATGGCGTTCAAGGGCACAGCCATAGGCAGTCAGCAACCTGAGCTGCTCCCCGGTGAGACAGGCGACTCTCCGAAGACTCAGCGGAACCTGGCGTTCAACAACCCCCTTATCTTCATCGCAGACAACCATTTTTTCCTGGTCAGGGATTGTCATCGTTACCAGAGAGCCGTCATGCTTGGAAACGATAAAAGAGTGAGGGGTGGCGGCTCCATCCACAACCAGCGTCCCCAATCCCCACACGCCATTGATAATAACGGTATCGTCAGCAGCTCCATCGAAATTACGGGTATACATCACGCCACCCGCCCTTGCTTCGATCATCTGCATTACGCCTACAGACATCACCATATCTTCGTCAGCAAAGCCCTTGGACTTGGAATAATACAGCGCCCGGGGTGAAAAGAGACTGGCGACAACTCTCTTGTAGCACACGGCAATCTCTTCGGGAATGACGTTGAGGAAGGTGGCGTACTGCCCGGCAAAGGTAAACTCGCCATCTTCATAGAGGGCGCTGCTGCGCACAGACACCTTCCTGATAATTTCACTCCCTGCCGCTGACCTCTCAGGCGAAAACATGGCCGCAACCTCCTGCCTAATCGCCTGAACGAGATCATCGGGTAGGTTTTCCCGCATGATGATCTCGTGAATCTGCAAACTTATTGATGCGAGTTCTGCAAAATCTTCAACGTCCAGTTCCTTCAGCAAAAGGGTGATGGCGTCACGCAGACCGTTCTGATCCATGAAAACTCGAAAAGCATGAGAACTAACGGCAAATCCCGATGGAGTCGGCAATTGCAATTGGCTACAAATCTCGCCAAGATGGGCATTCTTATGGCCGGCAACCAGAGACGAATCTCTGGTAAGATCTCTCAAATCGATAGTCAACGGACTTACCGGAATAATGGTCGTAGTGTTTAATTCTTGCCAAATCCTCTGAGAGATTTCCTCGTGGACAGAAAAGAGATGCGCATATCTCTTGTTTGAAAGGGTATTGATGTTGGTGACGAGCTTGTACACCCCCGCTGTTATTCCTTGAACCGTGGAACGGATATAATTCCAGTCACAGGGAGATTCCCCTGCCCATTGTTGCTCAAGTTCGCTCATCAAGGTGAGGGTACGGTTATTCTCCGCCAGAAGATCCTGGAAAGTACGATAGTTATTCCTGAGGGTCTCTGTGAGAGCGTCCTTTTTTTTGGTCTTCGCGGGAAAAAATGAAAATGCCATCAAAATCACCAATACTCCGCTCCATCGGAGCGACCAAGGCGGCAACGCCTCTTGTTAAACCAAAATTTGTCTTCCGCGTAACAGACCGGGATCAAATCAAAATCAGAGTCTCACCCAACTATTGCCAAGAAAAACCTTTACCTCACCCTCTGCACGAACACCATCCATATGGGTCAGAGAATCCATCCAACTGAGACGAATAGGGGAGTGCATGGTACGGTTTTTTCTTGAAAATCGGAAGGGGAAAAAACTAACAACAAGGGTCAACACATAATTTATAAAAAACCCTTGACTTCGATAAAGCTATATCATATTCTCTTCATTATTATTATATTCATTATAATGAAATACATCCTAATGAATATAATAATAATGATTTATGGCCGAGCCCTAAACCCGCCACTCAAGCATTTAAGCGGCCCCTAGCTCTGATGGTCTCGCAAAAAGTCACGGGATGGCTAAGCAAAAGGACCGATATACAAGGCGCAGTGTACTTTTGCGAATGAGGCCACACATATGGTGTGCCGAATGAGCAAAAGTGCGCTGCAACGCAGTAGATCGGGCTTTTTGCGACGCCATCAGCTCTGGCACAGCACGCCCACAAGAGCAGGCTTATTGAAAAACAGATACGCGAACTCCGAGACGTCGGATGAGCTGCTGCTAAGTTACAAAAAACCAGGGGGAATGATCGTGAGTACCCAAAAGCTTAACGGCAAGAAAGGGGTCCCCTTCCCTTTCCCACCCATCCGTGAGGCATCACAAAGGAGGCGTTATGGCGCAGTTAAAAGTTGTCAAAGATATCATGCTCGATGTGTTCAACTACCCCCACCTGCCCTACTGGTTTACAATTCGGCAGGCGATAGGGATTGCCAAAAAAGTATTCATGAACGGCGAAAGCAAATGCCATGATCCCATGACGATTCTCGTCTTTGACGAGAAGTACAACCTCATGGGGACGTTAAGCCTTAAAGACATTCTCAAGGGACTCGAACCCAGATTTCTGCAACCGGTAACAACCGCGCAGGTGCCGGAAGAGGATGAAAGCGGTCTTGCCCTGCTGTGGGAAGCCATTTTCACCGAAAATGCGGCAGCCATGGCCGACCAGCCGGTCGGCGAGGTACTCACCCCAGTCAAACATTTCGTTAGGCAGGATGATCCGATAACCAGGGCCGCGCACACGATGATCCATAACGATCTCCTCCTCCTCCCAGTCCTGGATGACAATAAGTTTGTGGGAGTAGTGCGGATGATCGAAATATTCGATGAACTTTCAGGCGTAGTTCTCACGGGAACAGACGCCGGCACAAAAAGCTGATACAGGGAGGAACAGATATGTCCAACAATGAAAAATCAATGCAACACGAACTACCCCAACCTCCGACGCAGATCGTTATCGCCACAGAGGCAAAAGAGCCGTTTGACTGGAAGAGGGTGTTTTTCATCTTCCTCGGCTTAGGAATCTTTCTTCTCATCTATTATATGCCGCCGTGGAAGGATGCGATTGATCCTGGCGGCAAGGCATTTCCCTTATCGGTAGAAGGAAAGGGCGCCATCGCCCTCTTCTTGATGGCAGGCATCTGGTGGGTGTTTGAGGTGATCCCGATCGGTGCAACCGCACTTGCAATCGGGGTATTTCAGGGCCTCTTCGCCATTCGACCGGCAAAAGAAGCATTCAAGGATTTCATGGATCCCTCGGTCATGTTTATCTTTGGCTCGGTGGTAGTAGGCCTTGCCTTCACCAAGTCCGGGCTGACTAAACGTCTTGCGTATAAGATGCTCGAGGTCGTTGGAGAAAAAACCAGCATGATTCTTCTCGGGTGCTTTGTCGTCACGGCGGGACTTGCCCACTTCATGGCACACACTGCGGCTGCAGCCACGGTCTTTCCCATTCTCATGGCCATCTATGCGCTCTACGGCGAAGGAGATAAACCGACAAATTTCGGCAAGGCCCTTTTCATCGGCATGGCCTACTCTGCGGGAGCAGGCAGCATCATCACCTTTCTGGGCGCCGCTCGCGGTCCGGCGGCAGCAGGCATGTTCAAGGAGTTCACCGGTCGGGACATCCCCTTCTTCGATCTCCCCCTCTACATGGGCATCATCGGCTGGGCCATGGTCTTTCTTATCTGGGCGATTCTGATGGTCTTCCTTAAACCGGAGAAGAAGACCATTCCAGGCCTGCGTGACAAGGTCAAACGACTGTCCAAGGAACTTGGCCCCATGAACTTTAACGAGAAATTCGTCATAGTCGCCATGCTCCTCGTCGTGGTGGTTATGGCACTCCAGTCCTTCGTGCCGGCGCTGAAATCTCAAGACCGGGCCTCAATCATGCTGCTGTCGACACTGCTTTTCTTTCTCTTCAAGGTCTTGACCGTCAAAGAACTTGAAGATATCCCCTGGAACATCATCCTCCTTTTCAGCGGGGCCATGAGTATCGGTTTCTGCCTGTGGAAGACCGGCGCTGCCCAGTGGATGGCGGTGAACTGGCTGGTAATGTTCCAGAATGCGCACTGGCTCGTCTTTATCCTCAGCATCGCTTTTTTTGTGCTGCTAATGACAAACTTCATCATGAATGTGGCGGCAATCGCCATCTCACTCCCGGTATCCCTGGTCATCGCCCCCTACCTCGGGGTAGCGCCGGACGTCATCTTCTATGCCTCCCTGGTGACCGCCGGCATGCCGTTTGTACTTTTGATCGGGGCAGCGCCGAATGCTATCGCCTATGACTCAAAGCAGTTCACCACCGGTGAATTCTTCAAGTATGGAATCCCGGCAAGCCTGATCCTCATGGTGGTGCTCGGCATCGCCATCGTCACCTTCTGGCCGCTGCTCGGCATGCCAATCACCATTGCCAAATAACAGGAGAACCTACCATGATGACCATGACTGCTGTTGTTTTCGTGCTCTGCTACGCACTGATCGCTCTTGAGCACCCCATCAAAATCAATAAGTCCGCCACGGCGCTGATCGCAGCCGGCCTGATGTGGACGCTCTACTCCTTTGCCAGCCCCTTGGGCGTTGAAAGCGTTATCCACCAACTGACTGAGAAGCTGGCTGAAACCGCAGCCATAGTCTTCTTCCTCATTGGCGCCATGACCATTGTCGAAGTAACCGACTCCCACGGCGGTTTCGAGGTCATCACCTCACGGATCAAGGCCACCAAATTATCGAGCCTGCTCTGGATCATCGGCTTTATCACCTTCTACCTCTCTTCCATCCTCGACAACATGACCACCACCATCGTCATGATTGCACTGATGAAGAGACTGCTCAAGAATCACGACCAGCGCCTCTTCTTCGCCGGCATTATCGTCATTACGGCCAATGCCGGCGGCGCCTGGTCGCCCATTGGTGACGTGACCACCACCATGCTCTGGATCGGGGGGCAGATCACCACACTCAACATCATCAAGGGCGTCTGGCTTGCTTCGGTAATAAATGCAGTGATTCCACTTGCCGTGGCCTCATTTTTCCTTAAAGGCAATGTTGTGCCTCCGGACCAGATAGACAGCAACCACGGTCACGGTTGCACCCAATTTGAAAAGACCTTTATGTTCTTCATGGGCATGGGATCGCTGATCTTTGTGCCGATCTTCAAGTCAGTGACCCACCTGCCTCCATATCTTGGCATCCTCTTTTCACTCGGGGTGCTATGGCTCACCGCCAACCTCCTCCACCGACAAAAACAGCCGCAAGATAAGGAGCACCTCACCCTGACCAAGGCCCTGAAACGCATCGACATGGCCTCGGTGGTCTTCTTCATCGGCATTCTGCTTGCCGTGGCCACCCTCTCCGCAAACGGCATGCTGCCGACACTCGCCAAGATGCTCGACACTCAACTCGGCAACCAGTCGTTGATCGTCATTATCATCGGCCTTGTTTCCGCCATTGTGGATAACATCCCGCTCGTAGCCGCATCCATGGGCATGTATCCGCTCGCTCAGTACCCACCCGACTCCTTTTTATGGGAGTTCATGGCCTATTGCGCTGGGACAGGCGGCTCAATCCTTATTATCGGTTCGGCCGCTGGCGTTGCAGCCATGGGGCTCGAAAAAATCGAGTTCTTCTGGTATGCCCGGCGTATCGCCCCGCTCGCGCTCCTGGGATATTTCGGCGGCATAGGGGCCTATATTCTTCAATACACCTTGCTGCACTGAAAGATCATCCGTCCTTATTGTCAAGATACCGCGCTCATCGAGTGCTGCATCTTGACAATAAGGCACTCCCGTCACCATTTTCACCCCTAACAGTTCCTCGCCCCCGCCCCACCACAGTCTCACTCCCTCCTGAGTTCAGAAACAACTTGGCTGACACATCCTGCAAGGCCGCCATGACGGCACGCCTTATAATCACCTCACCAAAAACCTCAGAAAGTCCTTGACAGAAAAGGCGATGATCGCCTAAGTTATGATTATAATTAATTTAAGTTATAATCAATATACTTATAATCATATCATTATAACAATAACATACATTATACACTTACAGAACAACACGAGCAGGCATGAGACTAACAAAAGCCATTGACCGAGACAGACCCAAAAAACTCCACGTACAAGTACTGGAAGCCTTGCGCGATGAGATCGAAAACGGCAAATGGCAGATCGGCGCCCAGATCCCGATCGAAGATGAGCTGTGCCGGGAATTCAATGTCAGCAAGGCAGTCATCCGGCAGGCGATCCTCGACCTCGTCAGACAGGGGTATCTCATAAGGCACCAAGGCAAAGGGACCTTTGTCTGCAAAAAATCGCCCCCTCCTGGAGTAACGATGTCCACCTCTTTTGAAGAATTGATGCTGGAGGACGCAGCATCTTTCTCCTGTAAAATCCTGGCCCAAACGGCCATGACCCCCCTTGATCATATCGAGGAAAAACTCGGTTCTGAAAGCGGACATCATGTCATCTATATCAAACGGTTACTGTCAGTCGGCACAGACCCGGCGCTCCTGGCAGAATCCTATATTCCCTACCGCACCTGTCCCGAACTCCTTCGCGAAGATCTCACCGACAAGAACATTGTCGAGGTCGTCGAGAAAAAGTACAAGACCCCAATCACCAAAATCAGGATTTTTATTGATGCCGAGATCGCTAATGACAGCGAAGCAGAGCTACTTGACCTTGACAAGGGCTCCATGGTCATGGCGCTTGAGCAGCACTTCTATTCTGGAACGACGCGGGTGATGTACATGCGAATCATCAAGAGGACTGACAAAGCACGCTTTTTTAGAGAATTTGACAAAAATTAGCGACAGACCGCTATAACTGACGATTATACCATTGAAGGCAACCGCCTCCACCTGAATGATTCACTTTTCTCGCCAGCCGCCACAATTCCTCTTCAACTATCTTCTGCCAAGTCTCCTGCCGCCATGCTGCCCGTCTCGTCTGGCTCTTTACAGCTGGTACAAAAAAAAGTAAACGTTCTCCGGGCACCCCATCTACTTTGTTAGCGGCCTGCTCATGTGCAACTGGCACACTTCGCAGACCGCTTTATTGACCGACGAAGCGGGTCAATATAAATCGCGCAGG
>VMSU01000191.1 GCA_013792005.1 Desulfobulbaceae bacterium | reverse complement strand
CAGTAGATCGGACTTTTTGCGACGCCATTACCCTTGCTTCTTTCTTAACAGCTAGGACAAGCGACGGAAACACGATAAAATACCAATTACGGGTCAAGTTGCAAGGCTAAAATTGTTGTTTTCATTTATGGTCGTTACGAATATAGTTGCATTCAATGGCTACTCAAACATGGAAATGGGTACCTTCTCAATAGCTATCAACTTGATCCAAATAGAAAAACAACTACAACACCCTGACTAACACGAACTCTTGGTATGACTAAGAAAGATGGAGAATACTATGCCACAAGTTATCGCTCTAGCCGGAAAAGGGGGAACCGGCAAGACTACAACCACCGCCCTGCTGCTCAAATACCTCCTGGAAAAAAAGAAAACACCTGTCTTACTGGTCGATGCTGACCCTAATGCCAATCTCAACGAATTGCTCGAGCTGCAAATTGGCTTGACCATCGGCCAAGTCAGAAAAGAAATCAAGGGCGAGGTCCCAGCCCACATCAGCCGCGACCAGTTCATGGAAATGAAGGTCCACCAGGCCCTGATCGAAGAGTCAGGGTTTGACCTCTTAGTCATGGGCCAGCCGGACGGTCCTGGCTGCTATTGCGCCGCCAACCAATTCCTGGCCATGGCTATGGATCACTTGGCAAGCAATTACCAATATATCCTGGTGGACAACGAAGCGGGCATGGAACATTTGAGCCGATTGAACCTGACCACAATCAACCATTTACTAGTTATTTCTGATCCATCCGCCCGAGGGGTTATGACAGCAGGCCGCATCTCGGAAATAACCAAACCCTTGAATCTCAAAGTTGAATCAAAATGGCTAATCGTCAATCGAGCTCCCAACCCGTCCCCCCAAGCACTGCTCGACAAGATCGAACAAACAGTACGTGATGCTGACCTTCCTTTGGCAGGTCTCATCCATTCAAGCGAAGACTTAATCACCCAGGAACTTTCCGGAAAATCCTATCTCACTCTCAAAACCGACCTTACAGTCATGCGTGAGGCATACTCCGTTTTCGACAAGATTTTCTCATGATCCAACTCTCCTCGTCCCACCCCCTTATTTTTTCAGCAGAAAGAATTGCAGGGGTTGATATTCTTTTAGGGTTATACCTGCAGACAATACACTGGCAGATAATTTTTTGGCACAAAAGGGTATGAAGGCGCTCGGGAAAATCCCGAAGGTTCTATATAATTGTAAGAAAAGTCAAGCAGTGGACGGGATATTTCCCTATAAGTTGTGAGAAGGCAGTGCCGCCGCTGGAATCCTATCATTGTTTTCTGGTCACTACCCAGGCTAACTCATACCCACGAACAAGTCGTCGGACTCTACACGGAAAAAGGCCCCAAGCACAGAGGCTTAGGGCCTAAAGTTCACATCCCAATCAGACTCGCTTCCTATCTTTTAATATTGATGAGTTCATTCAGCATATCATCGGTGGTGGTGATAATCTTTGAGTTGGCCTGAAATCCTCTCTGCACCGTAATCAACTTAACAAACTCTATCCCTAAGTCCACATTCGACTGCTCCAAGGCGTTGGGAGCAATAGACCCCAACCCGTTAGTGCCAGGGGCGCCTGTGACTGGGGCTCCGGACTCCGTGGTCTCGGTAAAGACATTACCACCCCGCTTACTGAGTCCTGCCAAGTTACTAAAATTGGCCAACGCCACCTGCGCCTTTTTCAAGACCTGACCGTTAGAATAATGGCCGGTTATTACCCCATTAACATCTGTCGACACAGACTGGAGGAATCCGGACGAAAATCCGTCCTGATCCTGAAAGATAGTCGTAGAGCTATTGGCATACTGCGTTGACGCCAACGCCTCTGGGGCAAAGTTGGTTGTAACCACATCACCTTGCTGACTCCCATCCTCAGAACTGATGTCGGCCGTGACAAAATCAAATGCTGCCCCCGACACCCCAAAGATATCCTGCAAATTACCATTCGTAGGGTAGGTAACACTATTGATTGCTAAACTGCTGCCCGAAGCCACGGTATCGGCCACTCGATCTGTCAAGATCAAACGACCGGCGCTATCAATTGATGCCTGACAAGCAAAATCATCTTCCAGCTGATTCATCAAATCCTGTACCGTCCCAGGATTACCATCAGTTTTCGTGTATGCTACGGTGAATGTGCTGGCAACACTGGTGCCATCACGTTTTGTCCCCACAAACTGAAAAATATCACCATCACTGACTCCCCGCGGTAAGCCCCCGTTCAACAATGGATCATTATTGTCATCATAGACGCTGCTCCATTGGGTAGTAGACATAATCGGCGTGGTATCACCGGTATTGGTACTGAATGCCCGTCCAGTGGAAATCACCAATTTCTTCGAGGTAGTGAAATTAATCAAACCTTCCACCGATTGCTTTGGAGTAAGGAGAGTAGCCGCTCCATCAACCAGGCCAAAAGGGTTGGCGGTTGTTACTCCACTCCTGTCGTTAAAAGTCATTGTCACCCCCAAACTCCCCGACTGAGTCGTATCCACCACCCTAATCTTCCCCTCCTGATCCAGAACTGCCTTAACACCACTGTTGGCTCCGCCAAACCCCACTTCCAACGCTGCCAGCAAATCACTGATCTTGCTCCCCGCTAAAACGTTAAAGGTAGTCGCAACAACTGGTGCGCCATCCACATTCGTACCGCTGAAGGTAAAATAATCTCCAACACCAGCAGCCCCTGCTAAAATTGCTGTCGCTGGAGGGCCATCAGTCCCCATCAGCCCATTCAATAGTTGCGTACTATCAGTTACCGCAGTAGCGCCATCGCTGGTAATCTTTCCAGGAGTAATAGAAAAGGTATTATTCACTGTGGCGTGAGCACCGCCAAAAGGGGCAGAGGCATTGGCAGACACAGTTTCAAAGCGAGTCACCAGCATACTGGAATCTCCCGCAATATTGTCACTCAACCGCAATCTTCCCTTAGCATCAATTGAAGAGCTGCACCCAAAGGTACTGTCCAACTGGGTCAAAAGATCCTGAACATCATTGGCAGGGCTAACCGTATACACCAATCTCGTTACTGGGTCGGAACCATTATTATATCCATCAAAAATAAAAATATCGCCCTGACTGATAGTGTTACCATTGCCATCGGCCACCAATGACCACGGAGTAGCAGAGGTAATAAATTGAGAGACATCTCCGCCTGAACCGAGAGCCCTAGCCCCAGCATCACTAACCAGAACCTGTCGTTGGGTGGCAGTTGCTCCTTCATACCTAGCTCCAAAATTAACCTTCACATTCTGGTTGGTAGTCGCCCCAGTAAAGTTGGTAGGAAGGCTAAAGTATGAATCTCCCGACTCCAGCAGTATCCGGTTATCCGCCTTCGAAGGATCGATCTGACCATCTGGTGGGACTTTATAGGCATCAATCTGGGAAATATTTCCAGAAGTGTCGAACTGGATAGTGCCATAGAGCAAGGCACCTGCGCCCTTGTGATTTTCATAATTATAGCGCGTATCCGGATTATAGATAGCCCGTTCCGCTGTGGTCAAGACACGCAGGTCCTCCGTCGGATCGCAGGTGATCAGATACTCCCATTGATTGTCCTTAGTGGTCCGGTCGTAATATACTGTCAGGTCATGACTCGCGCCCTTGGAATCATATACCTTAATTGCTGTTGTATAGTCATACTTGGTGGCATCAATTGGATCGGTCGGATTAACGGCTGCGGCATTGGTCCCATTCCAGTTGGCAAAGAGTCGATCCTCACTGCTCTCATTTGGAGCCCTGGAATCGACATTAACAATCACATCGACATTGGTGGTGGCCACCGGCGGAGTATTCTTGCCTATATTAATATCACCGATAGTCCCTTGTCGCTGACCAGTCGTCGAATCAATAGTCCACCCTTGAGTAAAGTACCCCATAGGATTAACAAGATTCCCCTGTTGATCAAAACCAAACTCGCCTGCCCGGCTATACATATCCGCCTCAGCGCTGTCAGACGCCCTAAGCATGAAAAAACCCTGGCCACCGATTGCCATATCCGTCGCTGACGAGGAACTCTCAAACGAGCCCTGGGCAAAAAGGCTGCTGATCGTACTCAACGTCACGCCCCTGCCAACTTGGGCCCCGCCCGCTGCAGTCGACACAGACTGAGACAGGACGTCCTGAAATGACGAACGACTGGATTTAAAGGCCATGGTGTTAACATTAGCGACGTTATCACCCAACACGCTCATGGCCTCACCCATGGTGCTCAATCCGCTAATACTTGCATATAATGAACTTGAAATAGCCATTATCTTCCTCCTGCTTTAATCATTCAAAAAATCTCAATCTCGGTCGTTACCATGCCGAGGCGCCCGCGACTCAATATCTCAACTCATCTTTAGAAAATTTCCTTTTTCATCATTTAACCTGAATAATATCGCTGGTCTTAGCCAGAATCATATTATCAAGGGTAACAACAGTGGTCCCCATCTCGAAATTAACACCAGTCACTTTACCAGTACTCCGATAGGATACGGGCAGCATCTCGCCGGTTAAGGCTACAGCCTCGACCTCATAGTGATACAAACCGTCAGGCAATTGACTTCCAGATGAACTCTTACCATCCCACTCAACCTGATACGGGCCAGGCCCCGTGCTGCCAACGCTCTCCTGCCATACCGGCCGGTTATTCTCATCAAAAATCGTGACTTTGATTGAGGTAGCCGAATCATCGAGAACAAATTCAGTGGGCACAGCCTCTCCATCAACCACAACCATGCCGTTCCCTGCCACCTGGGCGCTATTACCCAATAGATTCAACAACTGGAGATTGTTCTGGGACATCTGATACTCCAGGAGCTTCTCCATGTTGGTACTCATATTCATGGTCGCCTCCATGTTACTGAACTGAGCAAGCTGCGATGCCATTTCATAGCTGTCCATCGGCTTCATCGGGTCCTGATATTGAAGCTGGGTAATAAATAACTTCATAAAGTCATCCTTCTGAAGATCCTTTTTACCGACTGCTCCCTCCGGCTGAACCAAACCACTGCCTACTGATGTCACACCACTTTCTGAGACGGCCATTACTACTCCTCCTCACACAAACAGACTGATTCCGCCATGAAGGCTGTGAATCTGCCCAGCTTGACTCATCTCGGCTATAACAGCCGGCTGAGCTAATTTATTCCTATCTTGAACCCGGTTCTTGACCATCTCTTCCCAGGCTCGAGCAAACTGTTTGCCCTCATCAGCAGGATGATCCTGTTGATCAACAGACACTGCCATCTCGCCAAGAGTAAATCCTCGGCGCTCAAGGTTATCCTTAAAATCCCCCATATTAGCCTCCATCGCCTCCTTCACTTTTTGGTTTTCCATAATAAAAGTGACAGATAGATGGCTTCCACGAACCTGAAGATCTACCTTGACTTCGCCCAGCTCTTTTGGATAGAGGGTCAATGCCAGATGATGGTCGTTATTCCTCAAACCACGTAAAACACCACTGGAGATCTGTTCAACAGCAAATTGTTGAAGCTCGGGGGTAAAACGCACTCGTGGCATTTGAAACTTGGAACCGGGGTCAACGCCAGAATCAAGATTCCTCGATTGAACACCTGGCTGAGTATCCCCGCCTACGCTCATCTGTTTATCAGGCTTCGCGCCAACCGTCTTTTCAACAAGACCATCTGTCGCGTCCTCAGGCGCTTTGGTTATAGATTCGTCAGCACTCATTATCCACTGTTGATCCAGGGCCTTATTCTCGGCATTTTTTTCCTCTTTCAGTTGTGCCCCATCAACCTGTTGCCAATTAGGAGAACTCACCACTGCCTCACTGGTAACCTTCTCAACTTTGACAGTAGCCGAACTGACCATCATCTGTATCTGCTCATATACCGCCTTCATGGCGCCCTGCACCACAGGAGTCCACCCAACACCCTCTTCCTGAAACCCAGCTTGTGACAGCACCAGCTGCAACCCATCCAAAAAACCAGGGAGATTGGCCTTGGGGCGGGCCTCCCCTGCCGCGACCACTGCTTGCTGTAAAAGACTCTGGAGACGATCCAAAGTCATTGACACCTGGGCATCCCCTTGACCCTGCCGAAGGCCTGCCAGTGCATTCTCCTCAAGAGACTTCACTTCCGGAAACATCATATCTATCACTGCAGTTGGAACCCCAGCCTCGGTGAACATAGCTGACATCTGCTCCCGTTCCCAGTCCGACAGGACGAACGATGAGGAATCACCCTGGACTTGAACCTGCACACTTTGAACCTGCACACTTTGAACCTGTTGCCCTCGTATGTCCACTCCTGAAACCAGCCCCCCTGGGGCCTGAAGAGAAGAAATACTTTTTATTCCCTGCAGATAGGCAGCAAGGTCAAGCTGATCGACCCCATTTACTCCTTGCGCATCAATACGTTTGATCGACTCAGGGCTCACACCCAGACGGGCAAGAAAGCTGTCCAATAAAGGGAGATAGGTCTCTGATGCCGTTACCTTAGTAGCCTCCCCCAATTCTTTGAAATTCTTTTCCAATGCAGCAAACAAATCGGCCAGAGGAAGCCCCCCCTCCTGCTCCATCTGCTTCTTCAATAGAGCCAGAGCCGAGGAGTCCATGCCTGCCTGAACCGCCAATTGCTCCAATATTCCAACATCCTGAAGTTGAAAGGACCACTGCCCCACATCACTATTGGGCTTCTCCAATGTTTTTTGAAGATATTGGATCACCTGTTGCAGCAGAGCCTCGACACTGACAGGCTGATCACTCCCTTGATCTGACTCGGTATTGGTCACTTTATTTACCTTCCTAATCACACCCACCACATTCTCCCGAGCTGTTTTATCGGCGCTGACTTGACGCTGCAAATGCTGGATAAATGAACCATCCTGACCAGTCGGCACTTGAGTTTTTGGGTCAACACTCTTAACAGGCAAACTTTGAGCAACAATGTTGGGCATTATAATATTGGCCATGTCCTTTTCCTCTTTTCATTTACCTACTCTTACTCCTTACGTTACAAATAACGAGTAAGACGACTCTCCTGAAACTATAGCAACCCATGTGCCAACTCCTCATACAACTATGAAAAGGCACGACTAAAAGCTGACTAACCTCATAATTACATTAACATAATGGCACAGGAAGGAATTGCACAACACAAGAAAACCCCTATCACAAGGCGACACAATGCACTCCTACCCTTGCCTATAGCGGAAGGAAGTTCCTAGCACAACAACCACAACAATCATCAGCACCGGCAAGACTTGCCATTGTAAAACTTCCCTTATCTGTGCCGCCTCATTTTCGATAACACTAGGAGCCTGTCGGACTTAGACATAAATCTACTGCAAATTCGTAAAACCGGCCCATATCTCCATGAATTTTCGTTAAAT